>JAHECH010000124.1 GCA_024641835.1 Deltaproteobacteria bacterium | reverse complement strand
GAATTTGCGAGAGGTTAAATGATGCACAGGGTCATGATAGATACGGCGACATATGATAACTGCCGTGAGGCGGTCGATCACGCCTTCGAGCTTTTCCCCGTGGCCGTGCGAGGGAAAAGGGTCCTGGTGAAACCCAATGTCCTGCGCGGCTCGGACCCAGACGAAGCCATCGTGACGCACCCAGCCCTGCTGAAGGCGGTTGTGGAAAAGCTGCTAGAACTAGCGCCGGCGGAAATCATCGTGGGTGACAACCCTGGGGCAACCGCTTACGGTGCCAATGAAAAGACCTTTCAGCGGAGCGGACTCATAGAGGCGGCCAAGGGATGCTACCGGAACATAGGTACCGATTCTGTTGAGGTGAATTTAGGCGGAGGATTTGTCGACTGGGTTAGCATTTCCAGAGCGGTTTCGGACGCGGATATTTTTATTTCTCTCCCCAAGTTCAAGACCCACGGTTTAACCACGATAACCGGTGCGATCAAGAATAGCTACGGCATCATTCCTGGGGCCCAAAAGGCCATACTGCACGGCATCGCCGAGACACCATGGCGCTTCAGCGAACTGATTGTGCACGTCTTCCGCCTTCGAGTCCCGGACCTTTTCATTGTGGATGCCGTGGTCGGTATGGAGGGTAACGGCCCTGTTTCAACGGACCTAAGGCGTATCAATAAGATCCTTGCCGCCGACAACGCCGTGGCCCTTGATGCAACCATCGCCCGCATGATAGGTGTCGAGCCTAGCGCATTGCGCTTCCTGGAGGTCGCCAAAGAGCATGGTTTGGGAGACTATGAGGCCGAATCCATCGAGGTCGTGGGGGCCCTGAGGCCGATTCCTGCCTTCAAGTTACCCGCGGGAACCGCACACGACGGCGGGCACATAAGGGAGTTCCTTGAAAGCCGCGCCAGAATGCGCCCTCAGGTCGACCCGGCTCTGTGCACGGCCTGTGAAACTTGTGTTGAACAATGCCCGGCATCGGCCCTGTCGCTGAGAGACGGTTTGCCGGTAGCAGACCACAGCAAATGCCTCGCCTGTTTCTGCTGCCAGGAAATGTGCCCGGAGAAGGCCATGACTTTGAGATAGGGAGGAGAGGGACGCTTCTGAAAAGAGAAAGGGACTCCATTTTGAAAGGAGGCTGCTATTGAAAGAGAAACTTGGCGGCATTAATGCCCTGTATCCGACCCCTACCACATTAGTAGGTGCTACTGTCAACGGAAAACCCAATTTTATCACGATCGCCCATATCGGCATTATGACCCACAATCATATCTCACTGGGCATGGGAAAAAGCCACTATACCAACGCCGGAATTAAGGAGAACAAAACCTTCAGCGTCTGTCTGCCTTCTGAAAGTCTTGTTGCCGAAACAGACTATTGCGGAATCGTGACCGGAAAGAAGACAGACAAAGCAATTTTATTCGACGTATTTTACGGCGAACTGAAAACCGCCCCCATGATACAACAATGCAAAGTATGTATGGAATGCCGGCTTGACCGGATTATTGATTTTCCCAGCCACGATGTGTTCGTCGGCGAAATCGTTCAGACTTATGCTGAGGAATCGGTTCTTTCCGAGAGGAACGTTGATGTCTCCAAAATAAAACCGTTACTGTTTGACATGAACAGCAAAAAATATTGGGCACTGGGTGGAGAAATCGCCAAGTGTTGGAATATTGGCAAACAACTCAAAACCGGGAAAACCTGAGAGGGGTGTTATCGCCTTTAGCAGTAGGGATAGGTCAGGCTTTCCTGTCGAGGCGCACGCTTATCACCTCACAGAGGACACGCCTTTGCGAGACCTTTCCGGCGTCCATTCAAAGACCTGGTAGGGGGGCATAACCACACCCGGTTACATGTGAACTGGAGGCCACGACGGAATCGCGGTCCTGGGGGCCATGCCCCCATGCCCGTACATATAGGAGAAATTAAGAACAATGCTGCATGATATGATGGAAGTAATTCAACAAGGGGAAGACAATGGGAATCATATGATCGTTCACCTGAGGCTTCCCTCGGGTCTGGAAATCCTGGGTCTAGCCACGAAGAATTTCTATGGCGGTGACTGGGACCTTGGCCCTACGTGGAATTATCTGGTCCTGGCAGATCGCCCTTTTCTCGTGGACACAGGTCGAACGGGCCAGGGGAACACCCTTCTTGAGAAGCTGAAAACGGCCGGCGTCTCAGGCAAAGACCTGGCATTCGTCGTGCTGACCCACGGCCACGAAGATCATGACGGAGGCTTGTCTGAGATCGTTCAGGCAACGGGCGTGAGGGTCAAGGCCCATACGCTTTATGACCGTCTCATCCGCTGTTATCCCGATGATGCGCCTTTGGGTGTGAACAAAGACTTTCCGGCCTCTTGCTGGCGCTGTTCCATGCCAGCGTCCTTCTCAAACGAACACTGTCGGGCTTATCACCGGGAACGCGGCCGGCTGGAGATAGAAACAATCGGCGACGGTGAAACATCGATCATGAATGCAGTGGGCTCCTATCATTTGCCGGGACACAGCCCCGATGCCTTGGCGTTTTTGGTGGGCGAGGAAGTTCTTCTTGTGGGCGACACGCTCCTTCCCGACATCTCCCCTCATCCCACCCGGCTATGCTATTTTGATCAGGTCGCACACGTATTCGGCCCTCAATATCCCCATGGCGACTCCATCTACGGTCTTAGGGCCTATATTCGTTCCATCAAGAAGCTCGAAAGGATTGGAGCCCATATGGACCGACTGATCGTGCTTCCAGCGCACAGGTTGTTTTACAACCATCGATGGAATGAGATGGTGCTGAACAAAAGGGTGCGGGATCTGCTGGGACATCATGTTGCGAGATGCGCCCGCATCCTGGAGAGCCTGAAACAGGGCCCGAAGACCGCCAGGGAACTGGCGGCCGCCTGTTTTGACGCACCTCTTCTGAAAGGGACCGGGATCGTCATGGCCGAAAACGAAATCCTCAGCCACTGCGAACTGCTTCAAACAAGCGGCGATGTGGTCTCGTCCAACGGGGGAAGATTCGAAGCCGCCGGCACGTCGACCTTTGAGTCTGCCATAGAGGCCCTGGAACCTGAGTGGTAGGACGAAGTCTGCGGTAGGTCGGCCCGGCGTCAAATAACACGACAGCGATCGGGTGATATGCATCGAATGGAGAGCACTTGAACGAGAGTTGCTCGGGCAGGAGGTGCTCGATCAAGTTGCCCTTCTGGAAAAGAGGTATAGCGGGGTATTTTCAAAGGCCCTATTAGAAACGAGAGGCTAGAATGACCATCAGACTTACATGGTACGGGCATGCGTGTTTTCTGATTAAAGCGGGAGGTGCCGATCTTCTCATCGACCCCTTCATCACAGGCAATCCCACTGCACCTGTCAAGGCTCAAGAAGTGAGAGCAGACTTCATCCTGGTCTCCCACGGCCACGGCGATCACCTGGGGGATACGGTTGATATTGCCAGGAGAACGGGCGCCACGGTCATTTCCAATTTCGAGATCCATAACTGGCTCATCGGCCAAGGCCTCGAGAAAGTGCATCCCCAGCATATCGGGGGTGGCTTCAATTACCCGTGGGGGAGGGTGAAGCTTACCATCGCCCAGCACGGTTCCGGGCTTCCCGACGGCACCTACGGCGGCAATCCTTGCGGCTTCCTCCTCTACATTGAGGGGAAGAAAATTTATCATGCGTGCGATACCGGCCTCTTTTATGATATGAAGCTCATTGGTGAGGAAGGGATCGATTTAGCGATTCTCCCCATCGGGGACAATTTTACCATGGGGCCGGAAGACGCCCTCCGCGCCGTGAAGCTGATCAACCCTAAAAGGGTGATCCCCATCCACTACAACACCTTTGATGTCATCCAACAGGATCCCAACGAGTGGGCCAAGATGACCCAGAAAGAGACTCCCGCCAAGGTCACCGTGATGAAGCCGGGAGAGCATCTGGAAATCTGATTTTTCAAGCGAGGCAGGAATATAACCATTTTTGTTTTTCAGACCCGGGATTTGGCTCGTCGGGGTAAGGTCGGCTGGCGGCTTACAGCCTGACTTGAGAGATCGTTGCCTGCCTTCGACATGAACTCCTGCTAAAAGGCAAGACCGCCACATGACGAGGCGGGTTTCCAAATTGACACTGAAGATAAAATCACCTATTTTACAAGCCCAACCAAAATTTAAAGCAGCATAAAGTGGACAAACTGCTACGGCGCGGCTGGCGCCTCTTGAGCTCGCCGCGCGAAGAACGCACGTTTGCCGCGCTCTTGACTGCTTTTGTCGATAAACGCGAGGAGGTACTCACATGAATAGGTTCACAAAGGTATTCATACCCTACGGGGGCTACTACTCGACCCCGTTCTGTCGCTGGCAGGGAAGCATGCAGTACGACAACGCCGTAAGCTTGGGAGCCACTACGGCAAGGAAATGGTTCCTGGAGAAGAGAAAAATCGATCCCACGGTGATCGACTACCTGTTCTTCGGGGCCACCGTTGCTCAGAATCACTGGTTTTGTTCTCATAATTGGACCGGCGCCATACTCACGGATGACAAGAAATTCGTCCCGGGTCTGTTTATTAACCAGGCCTGTTCGACATCCACGACAGTTCTCACCCTCGCCGCGAAGGATATCGAACTGGGTGCGTACGGAGTGGCCTATGGCCTCATGGCCGACCGTTGTTCCAACGGACCCCACACTGTCTGGCCCGACCCGATGGGTCCGGGAGGTCAGCCGGACAGGGAAGACTGGAACATGGATAACTTCGGTGGAAATCCTCGCCATCGTGCTGCCATGGTGGAGACTGCCGAGAACGTGGCCAAGGAAATAGGCATCACGAAGGAGGAATGCGATGCGCTTGTCCTGAGGCGGTATGATCAGTTCATGGAGGGACGCGCCAATGACAGGGCATTCCAGAAGCGCTATATGTTCGCACCTGAGGTCATGGTGAACAAGAAGAAGACCAAGCTCGTGGAAGAAGACGAGGGCTGGACCCCTACCACGGCCGAGGGGCTCGCAAAGCTTAAACCGGTACGGCCGGGGGGCTGTCTAAGCTTTGGCGCCCAGACCTTCCCTGCCGACGGCAACTGCGGCATCATCGTCACCACGAGGGATAGGGCCAAGGAACTGAGCGCGGATCCCAAGGTAGAGGTGCAGATCGTCTCCTGCGGTTTTTCAAGGGTGAAGCCCATGTTCATGCCTTTAGCGCCTATGCCTGCTGCAGAAATGGCCATGGCCAATGCGGGCCTGAAACTCAGCGATATCAAGGCAGTCAAAACCCACAACCCCTTCGCGGTCAATGACATCGCCTTTGCCAGAAAAACGGGCTACGACCTTATGAAGATGAACAACTACGGGTCATCCCTGATATATGGCCACCCCCAGGGTCCAACCGCGGGCAGGGCCATTATTGAGATGACGGAGGAGTTGGTGCTCCTCGGTGGGGGGTACGGCCTCTTTAGCGGTTGCGCTGCGAGAGACACCGCAGCCTCCCTTATCCTTAAGGTTGGCTAAGACTGCATCTCTTTTCTCAATACCCTTCGATAAGCTATTCGATTCTATCCTGGCTCATGAGCGTGCCGAACGGCCCCGGGCACGCTTCGACACGGACGCTGTCAAAAATCAACGGGCTGTTGTCCAAATCGCCATGTGGGCATTCAGCCTCATCACCCTGTTGGCCCAGCTCGAACAGGGTTCCTCTGAATGGGTTCCTAAAGCAATGGGATTTGGGCAACAGCCCGTCAAGACGCGTCGAACCACACGATGAACAAGGGAGGGTAAGGAAAGGGCAAAGGATGGAGGAGACACGTGCACTGATGAAGTGGGTTTTGCTGCTCCTTCTTGTCACTGCTTTGCTCGGCTGCAACAACGAGAACCCGAATAAGGTCGTCTTCTTCGTGGGTGGAGCACCCAACGAGCTCGAAGCATGGGAGTCTCTTATAAAAGATTTTGAGAGGGATTCCAGCATCTCTGTTGAGCTGCTGAAGCAACCATCGAATACAGATCAGCAAAGGCAGAGCCTGATCGTATCCCTCGATGCGAAACTCAAAAACCCCGATGTCTTTTTGATGGACGTCGCATGGGTAGGACTCTTTGCTCACTCCGGTTGGCTGGAGCCCTTGAGAAACATCGATTTATCTCCCTACTTTGAGAAGGTTGTTCAACAGGTAGACACCTATAAAGGAAATCTCATTGCCCTGCCTATTTATATGGATGGCGGACTTCTCTATTTTGACCGTGACCTCCTTGAAAAATACCACGGCGGTCTTCCGCCGGAAACCTGGAGTGACCTCCTCAATGACTCACTGGAGGTTCAAAGTCAAATACGTCCGGGTCATCCTGCTTTCTACGGTTTTGTCTGGCAGGGGGCAGAGTACGAAGGTCTCATCTGCAATTTCCTGGAATTTGCGGGCACCCAGGGCGGGTTCATCTTCAAAGGAGACAGAGTGCTTCTTGACACAGCAGAGAACCGGTGGGCGGTACAGTTCATGCATGACCTCATATGGAAGTACAAGGTCTCGCCTCCCAATACTTACACGGAAATGAGGGAAGAACAAACACGGCTCTATTTTCAAGCAGGGCACGCCTTGTTCGAGCGAAACTGGCCGTATGCATGGAACCTCCATCAGGGGGAGGGATCTGAGGTCAAGGATAAAACCGGAATCGCGCCGCTCCCTGCGCCTCCCTCAGGGGAATCGGTCTCCACCCTCGGGGGATGGCATATCGCCATTTCAAAATATTCCGACGTCAAAGAGCAGGCTCTCGCCTTTGTGAAATACGTTACCTCATACAAGGGCCAAAAGAAAATGGTTCTCCTTCTGGGCTGGAATCCGGGACGCCAGGATCTCTACCATGACCGGGAAGTTCTGAAGAAGATGCCCTTTTTGATGGAACTGAAGGACATCTTCCTCCATGCCCGAGCGCGGCCCGTGGTTCCTTACTACCCACAGATTTCGGACATTGCACAGCGGTGGATCAACGCGGCCCTGGCCGGCAGGTACACTCCGGAGGAAGCGCTTCAACAGGCGGAAAAGGAGATCGCCGCGCTGCTCAGCCGTTATGCCATTATAGAGGGGAGTATGCCCCCATGAGCGAATCATGGTCACCCAGCCGGAGAGATTTCATCGGAGAAGCAAGGGAAGCCTTTCTCTTCATGCTCCCTCTGCTTTTATTTGTTTTCGGACTCATCGTGGTCCCTGTGCTGGGAACACTGGCAGACAGCCTGTTTCGTGATGTCACGTTCCTTCCCGAAAAGTTTATTGGATTGGAGAATTACCTGGCCCTTGCAAGGGATCCCGCCTTTTGGAGGTCTTTTCGCTTTACCCTCTTCTTTGTAGCGGTCTCAGTTCCCCTGGAAGTCATCCTCGGACTCCTCATCGCCCTTGTGCTCAATGAACCCTTCCCGTTGCGCGGCTTCATCCGGGCGAGCCTTCTCGTTCCCTGGGCCATACCCATGGCCATTTCAGGCCGGATCTTTGAGTTGATTTTCAACTACAGTTACGGAGCAGCGAACTTCCTGCTCAGGCTCTTCCAGATCACCGTTGAACCTGTCAACTGGCTTGGAAGCGAAATGGGGGCTTTTAGCGCTCTCGTGATCACGGATACCTGGAAGACCACGCCGTTTGCGGCCATCATTCTCCTGGCCGGACTTTCGGCGATTCCAGAGGACCTGTACGGCCAGGCGAAAGTGGACCGCGCAACCCTCCTCCAAAGATTTTACCGGATTACCCTTCCTCTGTTGAAGCCTGTGCTGATCGTCACTTTTTTGTTCAGAACGATTCAGGCGCTCCAGATCTTTGACTACATCTATGTTTTGACAGGGGGAGGCCCGGGCGGATCAACTACATCCCTATCCCTTTTTGCGTACAATTACTTTACGTCCGGCGACTTCGGGTATGGTTCCGCCTCCAGCGTTATCCTGTTCCTCATCGCGTTCGCTCTGTCCATCACTTACCTCGGGCTCGGAGCATTCAGGAGGCAAACCCCATGAACGAGGAACGAATAAAAAAGATTCTGCTCTCCCTGGGTGCGATGTTTACGCTCTTGTTTTGCCTGGCCCCTTTTTTTTACATGCTTCTTACCGGCTTGAGCCGTCATGCTGATTTCTTGAGGCCCGGGACGCCCCTGGTATTAACGTTGTCCCATCTTCATACGGTCTTGACTTCAGAATCGATCCATTTCCTCGCTTACCTGCGCAACAGCGTACTCGTTTCCTTGGCGAGCGCCGTGATCACCGTCTTCGCGGCTTCCATGGCCGCTTATGCCGTGACTCGACTTCCCTTTCCGGGCAAGGTTTTCTTCATGCTCTTTATCCTGGCTGTTTCCATGTTTCCCGAAGTCAGTCTGGTCAGTTACCTGTTCAAGATCATGTCCGGCCTGGTTTGGGTTAATACCTACCAGGCCTTGATTTTCCCTTATGTGGCGTGGACACTGCCTCTTTCCGTTTGGATCCTGGTCAGTTATTTTTCCCAAATCCCCGGGGACTTGGACAGGGCAGGGCTCATCGACGGTTGCTCTCGATTCAGGGTCCTGATCAAGATCATTTTCCCTGTAGCAGCGCCAGGGATTTTTTCCGCCGGTCTCCTCGCCTTTATCGTGGCTTTCAATGAATTCCTATTTGCTTTGATGCTGACCACAGATTATTCAGCCCGGACCGTCCCGGTTGGAATCGCGTTGTTTCAGGGCTTGCACGGTGAGATCCCCTGGGGAGAAATCATGGCAGCGGCCACCATAACCACCATTCCTGTGGTGCTCATCACCCTGATTTTTCAGCGACGGATCATCCATGGGCTCACGAGAGGAGCGATCAAGGGATGAAGATCAGGTTTGTTTCCTGCGCAAAACAGTTCAGAACGTCAAGAGGCGCGGTGGACGCCTTACGCGGGGTTGACCTGGAGGTTCAGGAGGGAGAATTCTTCATCTTTCTGGGACCCAGCGGATGCGGAAAATCCACTCTTTTGAACCTCACGGCAGGTCTTGAAAAACTCAGCCTTGGGGAGATTCATTTCAACGAACAAATCGTGGATTCGCCGGACAAGGGGATTTTCGTTCCATCCAGGGACAGAAATATCGCGATGGTTTTCCAGAGTTACGCCCTTTACCCCCACCTCGACGTTGCCAGGAATATTGCTTTCCCATTGCAAGTCGCCAG
>JAHECH010000123.1 GCA_024641835.1 Deltaproteobacteria bacterium | reverse complement strand
ATGCCGATGTCCCGAAGCTAAACGGATTTCAGAATCTGATCGTTTATGGGAATGATAGCATTTTTGAAACGCCTTTTGGCGCGGCGCTCGGTCAGTTTGCTATGCTCTGCCAGGCGTACATGTCTATATACAACATTACCGAAGAGCAGGCAGCCAAGGTCTCTGTGAAGAACCATGGCAACGCCTTGTTGAATCCCAATGCACAATCCCCTTTAAGAATAGCAGTGGAGGATGTCCTTAACTCAAAAATAATCGCGTGGCCGATAAAGTTCCTCGATTGCAGTCTGGTAAGCGATATATTTGCTGCAGTGGTCTTTGCATCCGAGGAAAGGGCCAAGGAACTTACGGATGATCCGATTTGGATCAAGGGGGTGGGGCATGCCAATGACGTGGGTAAATTCGGGTGGCGTGAGGTGATGAATCCAGGAATGACCTTCGGGCAGGCCCCGGTCATGCGGGCGGCAGCCAAAGAGGCCTATAAAATGGCGGGTATCACGGATCCTCTGAACCAGATTGATGTTGCTCAGATACAGGACGGATTTACCTGGTTGGAATTGTTAACCTATGAGATGCTCGGGTTCTGCAGGGAGGGCGGTGGAGGTAGAATGATCGATGAAGGTGTCACCCATATTGGGGGCAAATTGCCCGTCAATCCAGGTGGGGGATGTATCGGCCATGGTCATGCCTATGGAGGGATCGGGATGTTTGACATGGCTGAATGCGTCAGGCAGCTGCGTGGCGACGCAGGTGGCTATCAGGTCAGGCCAACCCCCAATATCGGTCTTGTTGAGACCATGGGCGGCTCGGCGATGAGCGTATCGACCGTATTTATCCTGGGGAGGTCATAATCATGGAGAATCAGGATATCGTGAAAGCTTACTATAAGATGGAAGCGGAATTTAATTACAGTTACGGAAGGATTTCACGATTCTTCAAGGAGCTGATGGAAAACAAGAAGATCATGGGAACGAAATGTCTGAAATGCGGTATCGTTTTTTGTCCTCCCACTTCCGACTGCCCAAAGTGCTGGGTCCCAACAGAGTGGGTCGAATTAGGGCGAAAGGGCACATTACTGCACTATACAATCATCGGTCTTCCGCCTTTGTGGCTGAAACGAAAGGTTCCTTTCACCCTTGGGCTCATCAAGCTTGACGGGGCAGATACAGGCCTCATGCACTTTGTCAATGAGACGGATAGGACAAAATTAAAAAAGGGGCTTCGTGTAAAAGCTATATTTGCAGAAGAAAGGAAAGGTTACATCACAGATATAGAGCATTTTGAGGTTATCTCTTAAATGTAAGAGCTACTTTATGTGAATCAGTAAAGAGACGAGCAGAAGAGAGGATGACACGCATGATCGAGGAGAAAGTGAAATACGCTGAACAGGGCGGGATTGCTTATGTTACCATCAACAACCCCAAGAAGATGAACACCTTGGATTTTGATGTCTATGAAGGATTGTTTTCCGCGTTCAGGACTATTCAGGATAATGACGGGATAAAGGTTGCCATTCTGACTGGTGAAGGGGACAAGGCGTTTGTTTGTGGCCAGGACATAAATACCTTCAAAATGTATCCTCCTCCAGAGGCAAAAAGATTTCTCCGCAAGGTTCTGAAGATGTTCATTGACCTGGAGTCGTTGAGTAAGCCAGTCATCGCTGCCGTGAACGGATTAGCGCTGGGTGGAGGTACAGAGATAGCCCTCGCCTGCGACATTGTAGTGGCCTCCGAGAATGCCCGCTTTGGTTTGCCAGAGGCAGGAATCGGAGTCGTTCCTATATGGGGTGTGATACGGCTTTCTAATGCGGTTGGGAGGTATAAGGCCAAGGAATTGATGATGACTGGTGATATCATTTCCGCTGAGGAAGCGAACAGAATCGGTCTGGTGAATAAGGTCGTACCCCATGAAAAGCTGCTTGATGCGGCAGAGGAAATCGCCCGTAAAATCATGAGCAAGGCACCTCTGGCCATAGATCTGATAAAATCTTCAATCAACAAGGACATGCTTCCCGAAGGTGTTGCTTTCACGACCCAGGGAAACCTGTATTTTTTTCAGACAGAGGACTTGCAGGAGGGTGTGGAGGCATTTTTGCAAAAAAGGAAGCCGCAATTTCGTGGTCTCTGATGGTAAGAAGTCGGAACGAAAGAAAAGTCCCATGACCAGCAAAAATGTAAACAGTGTATTGCTCCCCTAAGCAAGCAGAATCGTTGCACATGGATCGAAGGAGAGGCTAGGGGAATACGGGTCTGGTGGTTATAGCCGGGGAGGTGCTCAAGGAGTGGCTAATAGGAGTCTCACATGCAAAAAGAATATTATGAGGACTATCATCCTGGCGAGCGATTCTCGTCCCCGGGAAGAACCATAACGGAAACGGATCTGATCCTTTTCTCAGGCATGACAGGGGACTGGCATATGATGCATACCAATATGGAATACGCCAGGAAATCGAGGTTTGGAGAAAGAATAGCACACGGGATGCTCATATTATCGATCGGTACAGCGCTACTGTTCAGACTGGGGGATAATGTTCTTTTTCCAAAATCATTCATTGCATTCTACGGGATCGACAAGTTACGGTTCGTTAAACCCGTTTTGATAGGGGACACGATCAGTTGCGAAGCAGAGGTCATAGGGATGGAGGAGAAGGATGTGAACAAAGGCATTATCACCTATGATACAAGGATCAAGAATCAACGAGATGAACTGGTGGTCCTGATGATTCAAAGGATCATTGCAGGGAGAAGGCCTTGACGTCGCTTGGTTAATCATTCTATAGAATGGGTACCAATTTCATGTTTTCAAGTCGGCAGCCATTGTTTGAAAAAACTACGGCCTTTCTCTTTTGTCTATCCAGTACATTCGAAAACAATGCAGTGAGGGAGAACGATGACATAGATACCCATTCATGACTGTGGACCAAGGAAGCGCTTAAAACATTTCCTCCTCCCATGTTGTTGAGCTATGAGAAAATGTTCAAAGGCATCAAAAGGTTTGAACCGGAAGAGATCCTGGCGGACATGGATCAAGCGGGCGTTGTGAAGATATCCTTGAGAACTAAGGGAGGCCGTCTTTCAGATTGACGGGCGCTGATCTTATAAAAAAAGGAAGGGGGTAAAAAGGAGGTGATTTTTTTCTGTCGAAGGCTGAGGATGCTTTAGCTGAGAACGTTTCAACCACTTTTTTTTTCAAAGGAGGGTATCATGAAGCACGAGAGACTGGCTGTCGTAATGATCTTTGTGTCGATTCTTGCTGTTTTTCCGTTTCTTACCGCGTTTTCCGCTGAGGGGAAAACAATCACTCTGAGTTATGCCAACTTCTTTCCACCTACGCACATTCACGGTAAGCTGCCCGCAGCCTGGGCAAAGGAGATAGAGAAACGGACGAATGAAAGGGTGAAGATCACGTACTTCCCCGGCGGTACACTCGGAAAGGGCGATGAGATTTATGACAACGTCCTATCGGGTGTGTGCGATATCGGCCTGAGCGTTTTTGCATACACGAAAGGTCGATTCCCTGTCATGGAAGCCCACGACTGTTTTTTTGGTTATCCTTCCGCGATGGCCGCCACATTAATGGTTAATGACTTTTACAATAAGTTTAAACCCAAAGAATTGAACGACGTTAAGGTCCTGTATTTGAACGCGCATGGCCCCGGGTTGCTGCACACCAAAAAACCGGTCTACAAACTGGAAGACCTCAAAGGAATGAAAATACGGTGCACAGGGACGAGCGCTTTGATGGTCAAAGCTTTAGGCGGTGTGCCGGTTGCCATGCCTCAAGGTGACACTTACGAAGCCTTACAGAAAGGTGTGGTGGAAGGAACCTTCGCCCCCATGGAGGTCTTGAAGGGATGGAAGCAGGGAGAGGTAATCAAATATACGACGGAGTGCTATGACGTTGGCTATTCCCAAGCGGTGTTTGTCGTCATGAACCTCAAAAAATGGAATAGCCTGCCCAAAGATATTCAGAAGGTTTTTGAGCAGGTTAGCAAAGAATGGATACCTAAGACCGGAAAAGCCTGGGATGATATCGATGCGGGAGGCCGGGAATTCACCCTCAGCCTTGGCAATAACATCATCCCGCTCTCAAAGGAGGAAAGCGCCCGCTGGGTTGAGGCAGTACAGCCTGTAACCGAAGACTATATCAAGAGGGCTGAGAGCGCAGGATTAGCGGGGAGGGAGTATATAGCAGAATATCGGACTTTGCTGAAGAAATACGGCAAGAAGTGATCTGCGTGTTGAAAGGAATTGTCTCATTTCCCAAGAAAGAGCGGCAGGAAAGTCAGTGTCAACCGAAGGGGTAATAGATGGCAACATTAGTAAGGTTTGTCAGTCAGTTTTCCCGGATCCTTAACTCGATCGCGGGTTGGGCCATGGTGGCGATGATGTTGCTGACGTGCTCGGATGTGACTTTACGGCTGTTCAGGAGGCCTATCCTTGGTACCTATGAGGTCGTGGGTTTTCTCGGAGCCGTTGTCATCTCCTTCGCTCTGGGGCAGACGACGATTGAACGTGCTCACGTAGCCGTACAATTGCTTATCATTAGATTGTCTCCGGCAGGCCGGAAAGCGATATTTCTCGTCACGAGCCTGCTGAGTGTTGGGCTGTTCGGAACCATCGCTTTTGCGTCTCTCTGGTTCGGAAACGACCTGCGGACAGCCGGAGAGGTGTCACTGACATTGCACCTCCCGTTTTTCCCTATTCTGTATGGCATCGGCTTTTCTGCCGCTATTGTATGCATAATCTGCTTGATTGACCTCTTGCAGGTGGCCTCCAAGAAGGCAAAACCATGGTACGACTGGAAAGAGTGATTCGTTTATAAGGCCATGTTTGTAATGGCCATATGTTTTCCGGCGCAATAGCTTCCTGGCATTCCTAAAGAGAGGAGAAACAAGTGGATCCAACAACAGCAGGAGTGGTCGGTTTAATTGTCCTGGTCATCATTCTTTTTTCGGGTTTGCCGGTTAGCTTTGCGATGGCCCTGGTTGGATTCGTGGGTTTCAGCTATGTTGTTTCATTGGAAGCTGGTATGAGAATTCTTGCTAAAGATATATACACGATGTTCAGTTCCTACAGTCTGACCGTTCTTCCCCTTTTTGTTTTCATGGGGCAGATTGCCTTTCATGCTGGAATAAGCAGAAAGCTTTTCAACTGCGCTCATAGTCTGTTAGGCAGTCTTCGAGGCGGCTTGGCAATGGCTACCATAGGTGCATGTGCCGGTTTTTCAGCTATTTGTGGATCCACAAATGCGACTGCTGCCACCATGGCTACAATCGCCCTGCCGGAGATGAAGAGGTACAATTACAGCGATGATCTGGCAACCGGCACAGTGGCTGCAGGCGGCAGCCTGGGGATCCTCATCCCTCCAAGCACGATTTTCATCGTATACGGGATCATGACTGAGCAGTCTATAGGCAAACTTTTCGCGGCCGGCATACTTCCAGGTATCCTCCTTTCAATACTGTTTATTCTCGCCATCTATTCTGTTGTGCGATTTAACCCGGAAAAAGGCCCTCGAGGCCCAAAGGTGCTCTTCAAAAATAAATTGTATTCTCTCGTTGGCCTTGTGGACATGATTGTCATATTCTGTCTTGTCATGGGGGGCTTATTCTTCGGCTTCTTTACCCCAACTGAAGGCGGTGCAGTTGGCGCATTTGCCACCCTCATCCTTGCCATCTCAAGGGGGATGATAACCTGGGATGGCTTTCTGATGGCTATTCGGGAGAGCCTGCGCATTTCATGCATGGTTATGCTGATCGTCGCAGGAGCAACCGTGTTCGGACATTTCCTGGCTGTGAGCAGGATACCCTATAACCTGGCAGAATGGGTTGCTAACCTACCACTGCCGGCGACGGCAATAATGTCGGTCATCATTCTTGTCTATCTTGTAGGGGGTTGCTTTATGGATGCGTTTGGGATGATTTTGCTCACCATACCCATATTCTATCCAGTTATTTTGAAACTCGGTTTTGATCCCATCTGGTTTGGAGTGATTATAGTTCTTGTGACTGAAATGGGCGTCATAACACCCCCTGTGGGGGTAAATGTCTATGTGGTCAGCGGTGTTGCCAAGGATGTCCCCCTGGAAGTCATTTTTAGAGGAATAGTTCCCCTGCTCTTTGCGCTCATCGTGTGCTGTACTTTTTTGATCCTTTTCCCTCAGATTGCGCTGTTTCTCCCTAACCTTCTCCGATAGAAGCGCGAGATTTGTGATGGAAATGCTGGATTGCTTAAGCAGAAGAGAGAAGCCTGGCAGTCTAAAAGCCAAGTCCCGGTCCCCGGCAGGGTTAGGAATACATTTCTAAGCCGTTTGTTTTGACGGAGGTGGCCCATGGAGCTGCTGGAAGGTGTAAGGTCAAGAAAATCCATCAGGGCGTTTAAGTCAGAGCCGGTACCTGAAAAGGTCATAATGGATGTTCTGGAGACGGCTACCCGCGCTCCCTCGGGCGTCAACCTTCAGCCATGGGAGTTTTTTGTTGTGAGAGGTGCAGCACTCGAAGATCTTAAACGCACCAATGTTGAGGAGTACCGGCTCGGGAAAAAACCTAGCCCGGAAATTCCGCTGGGAGATACAAAGGGTGGAGCGCCAGTTCTTGAAGGAGTTTTTAGAGAGAGGTCCGTGGCCTTGGCAAAACAGATATTCATGCTTTTGGGAATATCGAAAGGAGATAAGAAGGCGCAAAGTGAATACATGGAAAGAATGATGCAGTTTTATGGCGCGCCTGCAGTCATTATCATTGTCATCGACAGAATACTGGCTGGTCTATGGCCAATACTGGATATAGGGTTCGTCGCGCAGAATATAGCGCTTGGTGCCCAGCATTATGGATTGGGAACCTGCGTGATGCGTGCGATAGTTGATTACCCAGAGCAAATCAGAAAAATCGTCAAGGTTCCGGAATCAAAACGCATAATCGTTGGTATCGCTATCGGATACCCTGATTGGGACCATCCCGTCAACCGGTTGACGACTGATCGAGAGAGCATAGGAAACATCGTTCACTTCGTGCAGTAAAGGGATTGACGAGGATTCATACGGGAAGAGCGTATTTCAGGTTTGGGTTGCTTAAGACTAAACCTACATCACCTCCATTAAGTCACTTCATAGACGGTAATGATCACCTCGTCTATGTGCCGTTCTCCGGTTGCGATGGTGATGAGTCTGTTCAGCCATGCATATTTCGGGGCCGCGGCCTCAAAAGTGGGGGTGGTTCTAAAGTAGTATTCTCTCGGGTCAACCTTTTCCCCTTTGGCCAACCTGTCCATGACTTCCCTCGGTCCACGACGTATTCCTCTGTTAACGACATAGATCAGGGCGCCATCGTCTGTTTCCAAGGTGTATCGTGCCTCCAATTCCACAACACCATCGGCCCGCACGATCTGCCAGTCCGCGCCTCCCGGCAATACCTTACCCGAAAGTCGTGGACCTGCAAAGGCTCCGCCCGTGATATGGATGATCCTTCTTTCACCATGGTGAGTATGCCCGACGAGGATCGGCGGATCTGCTTGAATCCTTGAGGTGTAAAGGAAAGAAAGGGTTGGTACGATGGGTACCTTCGGGACCTGTTCGTGGGTCATCACAGCGCCTCCAACGAGGATTGATCGCAAATGCCCTATCGTCTGCTACGGGAGGTTATCGCCTGTAAACCTTGCTGTTCTTATAACAGGAATCTCATAAACGGGTCAATGTTCTTTTTTGGTCATCCGCTCGTGGTTTCGCGTCGTGAGTTGTCAAGTCGTTTGAAAGACGTATTTTGCCGGATAAGATATGTATGATAGCATGGGCCCGGTGAGATTGTGTGATATTGTTGAGTTGTCATCAATGCGGAACGAGTGGCGCCTTGTCAGGCAGAGTTTATTGAAGGCATACTGCTCCAGTTCATTTCATAAGGAGAATCGTCATGAATGTACGGAAAATTCTAAGAGGGAAACGGGTTTTGGTAGTGGATGATGAAGAGGACATCCTGAAGGTGGCAACTGAGCTGCTGGAGATCTGCAAGATCGACACGGCTTCCACCTATGAGCAGGCAAAAGAGCTTCTCGAAAACAACTTTTATCACATTGCCGTTCTCGACATTATGGGTGTCAGGGGCTATGACCTTCTGGAGATTGCCACAAGAAGGAACATTCCCGCACTGATGCTCACCGCCCATGCTCTCACTGCAGAGGATCTGAAGAAATCTGCCGAGAAAGGGGCTTCGTTCTACGCGCCCAAGGATGAAATCGACAAGCTCGATGTTTTTGTGGCAGATGTGCTGGAGGCAAAGGAGAAGAAAAAAAACGCGTGGGCGAAATGGTATGAGCGCTTGGGCGGTTTCTGCGACCAAAGGTTCGGGAAAAACTGGAGAGACCAGGATCCCGAGTTCTGGGACAAAATGATCAAGTATTAGTGAGGGGCTTGTTTTCGAATGGGGAGAGTCCCTTGAAAGGGTTGGGGATAGGCCTCGGGTGAACCCGTGCTTCCGCACAGGGCTTCTTCCATAGAAAAAGCCATTTGGGTTTGGGACATATCCTCTTCCGAGTTTCCATGGCCATTCATCCCCGCCCTTCCGGGTGGGGCACTCTGGCTTTTTCACGTGAATGAGAAGCAAGCAGGGATGCACCTATGCCAGCGACAGAGGAATTGATGGGGCTTGCTGAAGCCTTAAGGGAGGCCCTCCTGGACGCCTATGAAATTGAAGCTCTCATATTATTCGGCTCCCTCGGGCGGGGCGATGCGGATGAGTTCAGCGATGTGGACCTTCTCCTGGTCGTTGAAACGGATCGGGATACCGCGGGTCTCGGGAAAGAAATGGCTGGGTATCTCGGCGCTCTTACGAAAGACAAGCATTTCATCGGGCATATCATCGTGAAAACGCCGCAGGAGTTTTGCCGTCAAAATGATATCCCGGGGACCCTCGTGTTTTCCGCCGCCAACGACGGGCGAATCCTGTTCGACAAAAGGGGCTGGCGCAGGCGCCATAGGCCCATCGATTCCTACGAGAAAAGAAAGCGGGAAGTGATCGACCAGGAATACCTCCGGTCCGCCTTTGATTTCCTTGCTCGGGCTCAATCATGCGTTGAAAGGGGTAGCTTTTACCGCTGTAGGGACTTCGCCAGGTTTGCTGCGGCGAGGGCGATCAAAGG
>JAHECH010000122.1 GCA_024641835.1 Deltaproteobacteria bacterium | reverse complement strand
ATGTCGTTCTCAAGCCCGGGGAGACATTGTCCCCTGAGGATTTGATCGCACACTGCAACGAAAGGATGGCCTATTTTGCCGTTCCCCGGTACGTGGAGTTTGTCCCCGAACTACCCAAAACGCCCACCAACCGGATTGAGAAGTATCGCCTCAGGGAGATAGGGATTACGGAAGCCACGTGGGATCGAGAAAAGGCGGGAATTAAGATCAAGCGATAGCCCCGATGGAGGGCATCTATCGGGTGGGAACGTTCGCTCCAAGCTTGCTGGACGAACCCCTTGAAGAACGACTCATCAAAGCCTCTTATAATTGTACATGACCGCCAGGAGTTTTGCCTTTCTCTTTCCCAAGCTCCTGCCGGTATGAGGTACAGCGGCATCAAAGTAAACAGAGTCACCCTTATCCATGATATAACGATTCCCATCGTAGATAAATTCATGCCTGCCTTCCAGGACGTACATGAATTCTTCACCCTCGTGCTGGAAAATAGCCTCTTCATCGAAAGAGGGCTCAATGATGAAAGGCTCCATGTTTTTGCCTGATTTATCAGAGGCAAGGGCTTCGTAATTATATCCGTATAAAGAGCCTTCCGCCAAGGACCCTACGCTTCTGACGGCTTTCCCACGGCGATTCTTCGTGAACGCCACTTTGATGTTCTTGGTCTCTTGAGGGCTCTCTTCCAGCAAGGAGGCCGCATCCACCCCAAAAGCTATGGCAATCTTGTTCAAGGTGGAATAGGGGGGAGCTTTTTTCGACCTCTCAATTTTTGAAAGATAACCCTTGGTGAGGCCAGTCAGATCCGCCAGCTTGTCCAGCGTGATCTTTCTTTTCTTTCTCAGGTTGTAGATGTTCTTCGCAATGATTTCCTCACCCATCCGGTTGCCTCCATCAATAATTCCTGGAATGTCGATACCCGCTCTTCCCTGTTTTCAAGGCGTTTTCTGCGCCATTTGTTGCACATCGGTTGTCGAGACGGCTTCTCCCACCCAAGTAACCGCGGGGAAAGGGCTTCCAGTGCTGGATCATAAGCCTTGGGATCACTTAGCCAGCAGATGCTGACATCTATCCAAGCCTGCTGAGCATCAAGTCGAGAATCCGGTCCACAGGCGTTTTTTGTTCCGCAATGACCTCAGCCCGAGTCTGGAGCAAAATGATTCTCTCGGGGCCGGTGAGATCCTGGTCTACGGCCCATTCCGTGTCCTGGGGAACGCCGAAGTGTGCCTCAAGGGTTCTTCCTAATCTACCTATTTCTTTCACTTCTTCATCGCTCACACAGAAAGCACTGCACTGATCAGGGGGTGTTTCCACTTCAGCAACCCCGATCTCTTGACAGGTTATGCATCTCTTTTTACTGCCCAGTTTCCTCTCCACGATCTCCAGGCTTTCTTTGTCCAGGATAACCACGTCCGGCATGGCTTCTCCGCCGACGACGCTCTCTCCCAAACCCCAATTGGCCTCGATAATCATTCTCGACCGATCTCCCGTGTTGGGATCAGCTGTGAATAAGACTCCGGCACAACGAGCGTTGACCATCTTGATCACGGCCACGCCTATAGGGTCGCTTTCCAGCGGCAATCCAGCCCGTTTCCTCGAAGACAAGGACCTGGCGTTGAACGTGCTTGACCAGACTTTGATGATCTTCTTTATAAGATCAACTTCTCCTACGACGTTCAGATGGGTTTCAAACTGCCCGGGGTGGCTTGCCGTCCCCGCAGATCTGGTTGAAACCGCAACCCTTTCTACATGACACTTCCGACAGATTTCCTGATAATGGGCCAGGATTTGCTCCTTCATGTCCTGGGGCATATCCCTTGATTCCACGATCCTTCGCAACGCCACACTGGCCTCGTTAAAATGATCTATTTTTTCGAAACCATGGTTGAGGCCATTGAGATAGTCTCTTATCTCCTCGGCTGCTCCCGTCTCAGACATGAATTTCCTGTATGCGTCAAGGGATAGAGAAAACCCCGGGGGTACCCGTAAGCCGATTTTGGCCATTTCACCAAGATTGGCGCATTTCTTGCCGACCAGATCATTGTACTCCTGGGTTAACTCTTCAATCCTGAAGATATAATCTTTGGACATGGTGCTCTTCCCCTCCTCCTTCCTGCAGAGAGTCTCTATTCCGAGGTGTCTCAAGGTATCAGTGCTCGAGGTTTTCCACTCCGGTCATGATGCTTTCAGAAGTCGTCACCCAGCCAAAATGGGTTTTGACATTGAGAATCGTTGCCTGTTGCGTGATGCTTGAACCCGCCTGGCTTACGGCATCTGAAACAAGTATAGGAAAATAGTCCAAGAAAAAAGCATGCCTCAGTGTCGATTCAACGCATACGTTGGTCGCAGTTCCAACAAATAGGAGATACTTCATGCCAAAGGTCCGCAGGATGATGTCCAGGTTGGTACCGATAAATCCATCATATTTCTGCTTCCTTACGATAATGTCTTCCGGCCGGGGCTTAAGTTCTTCTATGATCTCTGCCCCCCACGTGCCGTAGATATAGAAGCTATCTTTAACCTCGGGGCTCCTGTGAATCAGGTTTAGGCCTTTTGATTTAAGGTTGCCGGGTGAATCCGGCGGACCTCTGTCTGAAAAATCAGGGCTGCATCCCATCTGGAAGTATATGATCCTGGCCCCTTTTTGTCGGGAAGCGGTAATGATCTTTTGGCAGGGCACAATGATCCGTTGCGTCCCGGAAATATCATAGCCGGCCAGATCGAAATAGCCCCCCCTTCTCACGAAGGCATTTTGCATATCCACGACAATGACGGCCGTCTTCAGGAGATCTATCCGGATGGGATCTGGTTCTGCGCTGATGGTCGTATGAGTCTCCCGCTTCTCTACCATAACGCCTGCCTTCCGATCGCCTCCATATGCTCTATCACTCCGCTATCCGGTTGCTGACGCCCCTGCTTACAGGCTGCTCAAAAACGTCCAGATCCGAGGCTCCCGAAATCCAGAAGAGCGAGGCGTGATGACGGCTTAAGGCTCACGGTTAACGGTTCACGGAAAGACAAGGCAGGCTGAAGTTCTTTTCCGTGTGGCGTGTGCCCTGTGCCTTGCGCCCTCGTATCTCCTGTACGTCGCAGCGACTCGCCCTGTTAAATCGGCTTTGCCGTCTCGCATCGCGAGAATTTAACAGGGCGAGGGGTGAGGGAAACGCCGGAGATGGGCGTTCTTCAGCAGCCTGCTAGTGCACAAAAACGATCCCTACGGACAAGGCCCTCGACACTTCCGCAGGATTAACACTTCTGTAAATCGGATAGATTTCCCAGCCGACCTTGGTGACCAGTCCATAGACATCCATTCCCACTGCTTCCATGGACGGTCGAGCCTTGAGCGGGTAAGGGCAGTTGCCGCCCCCAAGCAGGAGGCATTTCTCTTGCCCACACAGCGCCTTTCTGCAGCTGCCCTGAGCAAAGCCCATGGCAAGGTAATACCCGCTTCCGAAGGCGAGGGTCTCCAAGGTCCCCACAATCTCGAAAGATTTCCTGGTCCAATCGGCGGCCGCGTGGCGTTCTACGGATCGAACCGCAAAGTGGTCTACGGGAATGACCTCAAGAGCGAATAATATGGCATGGCCGTATCGAGACAACGCCTTTCTCATGAAATCCAGGGATGGCGTATGGGGCGGGCAAAAGATGCTCTTATCATGGTTTGGACAGAGGGGGATGGCGCACTTAAGCCTTACCCTCTCATCGATTTGAACCCAATCGGCGGGAATAACTTCAGCCATTGAGGCGCCAAGCTCGATGGCTTTCCGCTTGAAGAGCTCCAGGTCTCTTCGCAGCTTATCCTCAGGGATTTTGAGTGCTATTAATGTTGAAGGACCTGGTTGACCTGCCGGCATTACCTCCCCCTGGTCTTGCCCTCCGGAGTTCCGGAGAAATCCGAAAACATGAGTAGGGCACCGATTCATCCCCTATGGGTAGGAAAATCAGCGAGTATGGGCACAAGGTGCACATTCGATGGAGACGAGCGTCTTATCCTGCTTTCGGGCAAAATAGACTCCTTGTTTCCAAATTGTCAACAAAAAAAGGGCCCGCGAGTCTCCTTCGCTCATTATCCTTCGGAGATCCCGATCAAGTGGAACCGTTTCTCCAAAGGAGAGGTTACGGAAGAGAACACGAATTTACCTGTGCCCTTAAGGAAGCATCCTGGGAATGCGCGAGTCTCTCTTTACCTGCTCAGCGGGTATAAGAAACACCGAGTCCCCTATCCAGAGGACAACCCCGATAGCCTTTTTTTGTTGACAGTGAGGAAACAAGGGTTTAAATAGATCATACTTCCAAGAAGAGAATCTTAGCAAGACTACGGAAGGTTACCGGGAAACATTCATTTCTGTTCTGAAGGGGAAGGTCTTCCTCTCTGAGTACGGTCAGTTGTCTAATCTTTGCCTTAAACGTCGGAATTCAAATGTTCCTTCGGCGCCCCAAGCGATGTGTGTGGTGGAGAACCGCTTCCATAGATCATGCTCTTTCCGAATAGATGAACTTGGACTCTTCGTTTGTAACTTCTGTGCATCATGGGAAGCTCTTTATGTATAAGATCGATCGCTCGAAGATGACGCCGTTCATGAGAATCGTTTGGCAGCGGCCGAAGGCCTGCATTCTGGTGAATGGCGATTCGATCATGAACCATGTGCGGAAGGGATGGATTCAAAAGAATGAAAGGAGGAACGAAGATGTTACATCCTGCGTATGATCTCACCTTTTATGAATTCGATGATGAGCGGGACACCAAGGTCTGGGATGTTCTCTTGTGTGATCTTGTCCATGGGAAACCTCCTCTGAAGCCCCTGTATCTGGGCATCGGCTGGTACTGGTATGTCTATGCCATCATGAATGCCGCAGAGACCCTTCAATTGCCTACCACGAAGGGTTGGGGCTATCGCGTGAGGGAGGGATACCTCTATCTCACAGCCCTCAGGACGACCAAAGAAGAAGCCAAGGCCCGTGAACCGATCTTCAGGAAAAAGATTAAACCCTTCATAGAGGATTTCGATGGCGTGTGGAATCCTCTTAAAATGGAATTGATGGAGACGTACAGAAAGTACAAGGAATCGTATGGCCTGCGGGAGTGGGATGACATTAAGAAGCTCAGCAACATCGAACTGCTCAAGTTCTTCCTCGATTACGCCTTCGTCATAAACCGCAAGGAAGCCGAGACACACATGCTTACCCTGGTGGCCACCAACTATATCAATGGGCTGTTCCAGCAGATGTGGTACGAGATCTTCGGCAAGCAAGCCCCTATTGATCCGGATTTCAGTGCGCTGATGGGCGGTTTCGAGGCTCAGGACACCATTGTGGTCAGGGAATTGTGGAGGATTTCAAGAAAGGCCTTTGAGATGGGTTTGGAAGGCGCCTTCAAGGTCGAGGACAATGATGAGGTATTGAAAGAACTTGAAAAGAGCGATCAAGGGAAAAAATGGCTGAAGGCATACAGGGAATTCCTCATGGAGCACGGATGGCGATGTGAACGGATGCATGCGTATGACAACCCTGCGTGGATTGAAAAACCTTCCCTGGCCATCGGGCGGGTGAAGGTGCTCATGCACCAGAAATCATTTGCTTTTGATAAGGAACGGCAGCGCCTCGTCGAGAAAAGGCAGCAAGCGGAAAAGGAAGTGCTGGCCAAATTGCCTCTTGACCAGAGGGAGTGGTTCGGCACCTTAATGAAATCGGCGCAAAAATCGGGTTACTGGAGCGAAGATCATACCTATTTTTGTGATTTCTACGTGGGGTCTCTGGGCCGGTGTATCGTCACTGAGATCGGAAGGCGCTTTGCCGAAGCCGGGTGCATCGACTCCCCTGAAGACATCCATTTCCTCCATGCCCACGAGATCAGGAAGGCGGCTGTTCCTATGGGAGATGTCAACCTGCGTCCTTATGTGGAGAGAAGAAAGGAAGCATGGGAAAAAGCGCTCAAATTGGATCCGCCCCCCTTCTATGGAAATATAGAGAAGGCAGGGGAGGTTTTGAAAAGCGATCCCACTCTTTCCGTGTCGACCCAGCTGCCGATCGTAAGAGAAGAACTCAAGGCCGATCTTTACGGTGCTGCTGCAGCCCCTGGGATCGTCGAAGGAAAAGCGAGGGTCATCATGGGAGCGCACAGACTCTCCGAACTGATGGACGGAGAAATCCTTGTCGCACCTGGGACCTCTGCAGCATGGACCGTGGCCTTCAGTTTCATCAAGGGCCTCATCACCGATGGCGGCGGGGCTCTGTCCCACCCGGTCATCATGGCAAGAGAATATGGTATCCCCTGTGTGGCGGGATGTCTGCAGGCAACGCAAAAGATCAAAACAGGGCAGAAAGTGAGGATCGATGGAGACTTAGGTGTCGTCTATATTCTGGATAAATGATGGTCACTGCCTTAATAGAGCGGCCACCCCGTCTACCAGGGTGGCCGCTTCGTTTCCAGTAGCATGATACGCAAAAAAACCTGCTAGAATGCCCGCATCCACTCCGGCTTAAGCCCGATCTTCCCCTCGAGCGCCGCGTCGATCAAGCGAAGAGCCTCCTGTTTGCCCGCTGGGAGTCGCACCTTGATCGAAAGGTAGTTGGATGCATGATTGGAGGCAAAAGTACCGCCTTTCAGGGTCGTGTGGGCGATCATCTCCCTCATTTCATAGAGCATACCCTTCTCATCCGGCAGTTCCAACTCGCCCCTTTCAATCCGATCCCAAAAGGGGGTGCCTGATATAGGGATCACAGTCAACGCCGCAACATGGTCGGGATCCATGGCGCTCAAGAGCACTCCAGTTGCCCTGGCATGGTCAAGAGATTTTTCCCGGCCTGCGATTCCGAGAAGCACCATGACCGTAAGGTGCATGCCTGCATCCTTGACCTTCTTGCCCATCTCAGAGCACTGCCGGGCAGTGAAACCCTTGTTGACTTCTCTTCGGATCTCGTCATCACCCGTCTCAACACCAAGGTAGATCCTGTCTAAGCCTTTCCCTCTGAGATCGATCAACTCCCGGACAGATTTCAGGGTGATGCTTTTGGTATTGGCATAGGAGCCTACCCCTTTGACCCAAGGGAGATGCTCATTGATTTGCTCAAGGATCCACACCAACCTTTTCTGGGGAATAATCAGGGCATCTCCATCCATGAGAAATGCCCTGTCCTGGTTTTTCATGTACTTTGATGCGAACAGGATATCGCTCAGAACAATGCGATCATCCTTGATCCCAAATCGTTTATCTTTATAGGTTCCACAGAAGGTGCACTTGTTATGGGAGCAGCCCAAGGTTACCTGAAGAAGGATGCTGGAGGCTTCGGGGGGTGGGCGGATGCAGGTCCCCTCATAATGCATCCCTTCGAACTCCAATGCGGGGTCGGCTGGATTGCCCTCTCCTGTTTCGGAATCATACGTTCTGCGCATGCTTCAAATTTATGCTCCATCGGCCAAATGTCAAATCGGGGGCTTCTGTTTATCGTCCCTGGTATTTGGGTTTTCTTCCCTCGGCGAGTGCCCGAAGTCCTTCCTGATAATCCTCGCTATGTAGCATCTCCTCGAAGAAGGCGAGCTCCAAACGCAATCCGTTCTCGAGAGGCATCTCCCTTCCCCGAATCATGGCCTCCTTGGCCCTCCGGATGGCTAGGGGGCCCTTTTCGCAGATCTTGGCCGCCCATTCGGTGGCTGTCGACAACAACTGATCCCGGGGGACGACTTTATTGACAAGCCCGAGGCGATAGGCTTCTTCGGCACTCATGGGAACGCCTAAGAAGATGATCTCCGCTGCTTTAGCCTGTGGGACCATGCGCGGCAGTCTCTGCGTCCCTCCCCAGCCTGGGATCAACCCTCGCCCGGCCTCAGGCAATTGGAGGGTTGCGGTTTCGGAAAGAATCCGAATGTCGCAGGCTAGTGCGATCTCAACGCCTCCTCCCCTGGCCGGGCCGTTGACAGCGGCGATCAGAGGCTTCCAGATTTCGAGGCCCCTCATGATGCTCGAAGGAACCTCAAAGGATCCCTCAGCCCAGGGTCGCAAGAGCTTCTCATGGTGGGCACCGTCCGAAAAGGCCTCGCCAGAGGCAGTGACGATTGCAGCCAAGGCTTCAGGGTCGTCTCGAAAGTTCGTAAGCGCCGTGTTTAAACCGCTGAAGATGTCGGCATCGATACGATTCCGTGTATCGGGTCGATTGAGGGTGATTGTCGTGATTGGACCCTCTCTTTTGTATAGAACGGCAGGCATGGGTGCCTCCTTTCAGTATCTCTCCATCCGCTTCGCTCAGCTCTGTCGGACCATGGCGTCCATCACCTCTGCTGCGAGCCGGGCAAAGCCGGGGTCATTGATGTGAAAATCCACCTCCTTCAACTCCACCGAGGGATTCAGATCTTTTCTTAAAGCCCTGACAAATTGCCTGTTCATGGGTGGATCGAACAATGGGCCGTTCACATGATCAGCCTCCGAGAAGCCCTTCTTTGGTACCAGCACTTTTACATGAGAGGGGTCAAGACTCAGCTTTTGGGCGAGCTGAGCGGCGAGCCATGTAGTCTCCTTTTTGTTCAAACGGATGGCGGAGCGGAAATCATAGAAGAAGAGCTTACGGGTCTTGAACTTCTGAGGCACTGTGTCGCGCGTGAACTCCAGGACAGCACAATCCATCCCACCTGGAACGACGAGGCGGGGAATGCTTCGTCCCTGAGGTGGCTCAAGCCTTTGCGGCCCGATGCCGCCGCAGTAACCTCCCATGAGATGGTCAGCCAGTTCGTGGATGGCAAAATCCAGGATACCATCAAAATAACCCTCGGAGGCGAGTTCTTCCATGGCCATCCCCCCTGTGCCGCTAGCGTGAAAAGGGATCACTTCATAGCCCCGCTTTTCCAAAGAGCGCTTGACCTCCTCAGCTCCCTTGGTGATGAAACCGAAAAAAGTAAGGGCTATGCGCTTCTTCTGGAGGGGGCCATGCCAATGGCTGTTCACCATTCCGCACACGGCGCCGGCGGCCTTTTCGAGGATCATCCCTGAGATGCTGTTGACTCCGAGGAGATCGACGACGCTGTGGATCATGGTGATATCTTTGGTGCCCACCGTATTTGCCATGTTCCGGGATGCCACGGTGGAGACCATCACCTTTGGAACGCCTAGAGGGAGCACGCGAAAGATGCTGGTTCCGAGATGCGTGCCAGTGCC
>JAHECH010000785.1 GCA_024641835.1 Deltaproteobacteria bacterium | reverse complement strand
GTACACCACGCCTTGCACCTCACGGCTATTCCGCTGGTGCTCCATAGCCGCAAGTGAAGGCTACGTTAGATGACATTTCTATAAGGTGTAATCAGATGACAGTAGAAGAGCGTTACAGAGAAAGATACAAATCAGGCGATACCCCTTGGGACGTCGGCCAGCCAGATTTCAATCTTATCGAAGTTGTGACCCAAAAACCTATTCTGAGCTGCAAAGTCTTAGACATTGGCTGTGGAACCGGAGACAATTCCATATGGCTTGCCCAGAACCGCTTTCAGGTTATTGGTACTGATACTTCGCACATTGCTCTAGAGAAGGCAAATGAAAAATCTTCTAAAGCCAACGCTGAATGCGATTTCATGCTTGTTCATTTTCTTAAGAACAAAATTGAAGGTGCTCCTTTTGGATTTGTATTTGACAGAGGCTGTTTTCACTCATTCAGTTCTGAAAATGATCGTCGAAGGTTTGCCCAAAATGTCGCTACTCATTTGGAAGAAGCTGGCCTGTGGCTAACAATCGTTGGCAACGCTGATGAGCATCGCCACGGTCCTGGTCCACCTCAACGGAGTGCAGGGGATATAGTCTTTGCGGTGGAGCCTTATTTTGAGATTCTTTCACTTACATCTAGCCACTTTGGATCGAATCGTCCAAATCCACCCAGAGCCTGGAGGTGTCTGATGCAGAAACGGCATGTCACATAAATGTTTTCAATATTTACCGTAATTGCTTATATAACCTACGGATGAACCAGACGGGAATAACTCGCGGATAATACCCTTAAGTGCCGTGCCAGCTCAAAAGGTATCAGGCCCGCTGGTTATCCTTAACGTCAGGAAGCAGCGTCAGATGGCAGAGAAGACAAACATCAAGAGCGTTCTAGATCTGATTATCCACCGTCAAAGGGGACGCTGTTAACTTATTAACTTACCTAATACAAAAAGCCAGCAAGTTAACAAGTTAACAGCGTCCCTAACCACGTCCACATTGGACACCGATGTCACTTGCTTGCATGTGCCTTGGGCACCGCGAGTTAGTGCCACCGGTCAACGACGCATTATGTGAAGAAAGATAAATGAAGTGTAGGAATAGTGGGGACGTCCATAAATACTTTAATAACTTACATTTCGCTGCGAACTAATTTAAGTACTTAAGTGCGGGAACTCGGTCTTAGTAATACGGCCATTGCAAAGAAGTTGGTCATGAGCCAGCCGGCAGTTGGATACGCGGCAAGGAGGGGGGAAGCCTTGGCAAGAAAACGGCGCTTTGCGCTCGAAGCCTAGCCTTATTTACTTATTGACGGACGTCCCGCTTCTTATCTGTGAGCACGCGCCTAACCCATCGCTCAGCAACGAACCGCAACAGCGGCCCGGTTAGGTCAAACGGTTGGGCGTAGCAATTCCGCAAGGTTGCTCGCGATCTCAAGAGAAAAGGGTAAAGGATGTTGAAGAAACGCATTGAGACTAGAACATCCAGAACTGCTGAGTGGACCTGTCTGTGCCGGGCGATCTCCTCCCTTGAGAGAGACCATTACTACAGATGCGACGACCGACTTGCGCTATCCCTCTTGCCTGGCTTTATGAGGCTGCTGATTCGTATCCCATTTACCGGAAAGCTCTTTCTCATGGCCGCTGCGGCAAAAGGGATCTATGAATACGTTATCGCACGAACAAAGTATATCGACGCTGTTTTCAGGCAAAGCCTATCCGACAAGTTCTCCCAGATACTCCTTTTTGGTGCAGGCTTTGATACAAGGGCGTTGCGCTTTCAGGAGGAAGCGCGACAAACCCGGATATTCGAGCTGGATGCGGCTGCTACGCAGGAGGCAAAGATCGGCCAGTATCAGAAACGACACCTCAGCATCCCTCCTGATGTGGTATTCGTCTCTATCGATTTCGATAGGGAATTCCTTCCTCTGAAGCTGGACCAGGCCGGGTTCAAACGCGATGAAAGAAGCCTCTTCATCCTGGAAGGGGTGTTGATGTATCTGCAGCCACAATCGGTTGATCAAACCTTTCAAACAATCCAGGAGTTGGCCGCAGCAGGAAGCGAGGTTGTCTTCGACTATGTTTATGCATCGGTTCTCCGCCACGAAAACATATATTATGGCGAAAAAGGCATGGTAGAGTCCATGGCAAAGGCGGGTGAGCAGTGGCGCTTCGGCATCGAGAAAGGAGAGATCGGGCAGTTTCTTTCCAGGTATATGTTTGAACTCCGCGATCACCGAGATGCCCGCGAGCTGGAGGAGATGTATTTCAAAGACCCATCCGGCAGAACCGTCGGGAGGGTGAATGGTACTCACTGCCTGGCGCGAGCAGTACGTCAAATGGGACGCTGTTAGGTTTTTAAGTTGAAGGAGAAGGATTGAGAGCAGAAATGAAGAGCAGATGCGAATGGTGCGGGAGCGATTCTCTTTACGTTGCGTACCACGATGATGAATGGGGCGTTCCTGTTCATGATGATCGGCGTCTATTTGAAATGCTGATTCTGGAGGGAGCACAGGC
>JAHECH010000784.1 GCA_024641835.1 Deltaproteobacteria bacterium | reverse complement strand
GACCTCAACCCCGACCTTGTAGAAGATGTCGAAGTGGCCGTGCCCAAGTATGTTATTGACACTACGCAGGCGCGCGAGAGCTTCGAAATGAGCTTTATGGCAAGATTCAACAAGAAGCCGAATTTCGATGCGGCATATGCGTATGACCTGCTCAAGCTCATCGCTAGGGAGGGATTCCTGGGAGATATCCCCATGGCAAAACACGAAGGCGTTGTAGGAACTATTTCCTTTGACGCAACTGGCAGGAGCCAAACACAATGGGTGAAGGCCCGCTTCGTCAAGGGAAAGCTTGCAGCGATGTGATTCCTGCGTTTTTCTACGCCCTATTGGTGGGGCATCACTATTCACCCATTATCCCCAATTCTGCAGGAAAACAGTTACCATGAATAGAGATCAAAACGATCTTTACTGCAAACTGGCTTACGGCGCCAAAGACGGGTTGACCGTACCTGAGTGCCTACATCAAGCGGCGCGCAAACTGTGGAAGGAAATAATAGAATCTAATGCCTTGCAGATCTCTGGCCAAAAGCCGCTTGTCCTTCTGGATCTTGGGTGTGGGGGTGGAATGCTGACCCATGCTATTGCGAAGCATTCTCCTGACGTTAAGTTGAACGTCATCGGGATAGACAACGATAGGGAGCTGTTGGATGTCTTCAAGCAAACAATGCAAGACCTGCAAAACATTCGAGGGAACTTGACGTTTCAGGACATAAACCTGGACATTGCCAAAGCAGTAGGGCGCGACAAGCTAGAATCGATATGCAAAAAACTTGGAGCGCTAGGATGCTTCTGCCTCTGCTCATTTCTTGTGCATCACCTAAAGATAAACCCTCTGAAATTCATTGACCAAGTTCTGAACCTGGAGCCCGGAGTTCTAGTCTTGACGGAAATGGTGGGTGACTATGCAGCTTGGAGTATGGCTTTTGATTCGTGCGATCCAATCGACAAGGAGATGACCCAGGACCGAGCTCGTTTGATGGGATTCGCGAACGACTTGCATAGCATCTTGGTCAAACACCGCTTTCTTAATGAAAGATCAGTCAACGCGAGTCGAATTAAGCAAATTAAGGAATACCTGGTGTCTTCGGGGTTCGAAGCCGATGTTGTTGTTCAGGGTTTCGTGAACAAGTACAGCGCAAGCGACTGGATGGACGTAACAGGGATATGCTCCATGTTCCCTGAGGAGGTACCGCCTGAGCTCAAAAAAGATCTTGCCGAACTTGTGGAAACGAGATTTCGGAATGAGAAGGGAAAGAATTTCGACACTCGTCAGCGGCTCTCGCTCTTCTGTTTCAGAAAGCCAGGGGCCGCGATGCGACAACATGTCGCCTCAACCGTTGGCTCCCATTCGATGCCCATGGACTACATCGCTTGTTCTGAGATGTTTCTGTCGCTATACCCGTCCTCCGAACATGACCAATACGTTGAATGGATGAGGGACCTGATTGGACTTACTGTGTTTGGTCTTCTCCCCGAACCCGAGTACGTGCTTCATATTCACTGGCAAATGACGGATTGGCACTCAGGAGAAGGTACATGGTACGACAAGGTCCCGTTTGGTTGTAGAGGACAGTCAGGATTGGAAAAGGCCTTGAGATACCTCTTGTTAAGCCAGAATCTGATGGCTGATTTCACGATTACCGACTTCATCTACAGGTATCTCCCAAAGAAATGCAGGTTCCGTTTTGCACTCAACATGAAGGAAGTCAAGATGGAGGCGCATCTTTCATGGAACGGAGCCCTGTCTGATCTCGTACTGAGACTAGATTCTCGGGTAGTGAGTAAAATAAAGGCCGCCTGTAAGAAGGCGTTGGGGAAGATCATAGAGAGTAAGGCTAGGGCTGTACTCGAAAAGGCGGAAGGCGATCCAGTGTCCAAACACATCCATGAGTATTCCTTCTTCAAGTTTGATCACATTGAGAATGCGCTTTCGAATGGGACGATAAAGGAGGTCGATTTTTCGGATCTGGAAAAAGCAGTTAGTGAGGGGGTGGCACCGGTTCAAAAGGAGATTACTGAGGTTTTTTCGCGTCTTGCCACATACGCGGGATTTGACAATCTGAGCAGGTTCTTCGGAGGGGAGGATAAGGAAAAGCCTGGAAAGCTGCTCAATGCACTTTCCAGGAGTGCACTGTTGGCGGCTACGATAATGGACGAAGGACAGGAAGTGGTCCACTACCCGACCAAAGAGTGGCTATCCCCCGACATTGACGACAGTCGACTATTGCGGGAACTGAGCATTGGAGGGGTCGTTGCACTTCAGGGCGAACCAAGAGAAGGCCAAGACCTTCAACACGTGTCCGTTTGCATGAATCTGCGCAACCGATCAAGCCACGCGGTTCAGAAATCCCGCCTTCTAGTGGAAAACGTCCTAAAGAACTCCACCCAGAGGGCGGTTTCTGTACTTTGCGCTCGAAACATCTCACACAACATCGGCAGTCATGTCATGTGCCGAGCGACTCCTCAAGTCATAAAGAAGCGTGCAAAAGAGTATGCCCAATTCCAGCG
>JAHECH010000121.1 GCA_024641835.1 Deltaproteobacteria bacterium | reverse complement strand
GAGCATTGGTCACCGGCATCACGGGACAGGATGGGGCTTACCTGGCTGAGTTCCTGTTGGGCAAAGGCTACGAGGTGCACGGCATTAAGCGGAGATCTTTGGGCCTTGGCGAGAGGAAGAGGTGTAGCGCAAAGCCGCCAAGGCGCCGAGCGGGATGGAGTAATGGATGGAAACCAGATTGCAGGGAAATCGTTGACGCTGCGAGTGATCGCGCACATGGAGCCATCCCATATGAGATTTCCATTGCATAATTTGCAATTGCATTGCATATTATCTGCATGTGGATACACAGGCATTCTGAAAAGTTAATCCTGCGTATGGCAAGACAGTTCCCCGCTTTGCTGGTTACCGGCACGCGGCAGGCAGGGAAAACTTCAATCTTACGCCATCTCTTTCCGCAATCGTCGTTCCTCAGCCTCGATCTTCCGGTCAATGCGGAAGCCGCCCGTACCGCGCCGGAGCAACTTCTTGACCAACATCCGGGACCGGTGATCATCGACGAAATTCAGTATGCCCCCGCTTTGCTGCGATATATTAAATACCGGATAGACAAAGATCGTTCCCCTGGGCGATACCTGCTAACGGGATCACAGGTTTTCCCACTCATGGAGGGCGTCTCCGAAAGCCTGGCAGGCAGGTGCGCGATTTTGAACCTCTATACTCTGTCGAGGGCCGAATTGCTCGATGCCGGGAAGGCGATAGATGAGACATCGTATATTTTCCTAGGCGGATATCCGGAGCTGCATGTTGGGGCGGACGCAGATTTATGGTTTCCTGCGTATGTGGCGACGTACCTGGAGCGGGATGTGCGCAACATCCTGCGGGTCGTGGATTTGCAGGATTTTAACCGGTTTGTTCGAGCCTGTGCGCTCCGTTCGTCCCAAGTCCTCAACTACTCAGACCTCGCCAGGGATACTGGGATCGCCCCTAACACGGCCCGCAAATGGCTGGGTCTTCTTCAAACCTCGGCCGTCGTCACCTTGATTGAAACGTATTATGGAAACCGGACCAAACGGTTGATCAAGTCCCCTAAGCTTGTTTTCCTGGACACGGGTCTAGCGGTTTTTCTAGCCGGATTTCGTGCCGAGGAGGACTTATTTAATTCATCTCTTGCAGGGCCCATCTGGGAGTCCTATGTATTCGGACAGATCTTGAGGCAGGCTGGTTCCCAGGGGGAGTCCATAACCATCCACTACTGGCGAACCGCTAACGGCCCGGAGGTAGATCTGGTCTTAGAACAGGGTGGTGGAAGGGTTGTAGCTGTCGAGTGTAAACTGAAAGAGCGCCCTGATATTGCGGATTCCGCGGGCCTCAGGGCCCTGGATGAGGCGGAGAAGGGGCGCATCAAGAAAAAGTTTGTAGTATGCCGCACGAAAGCTACCTACAAACTTTCCGATGGGACTTGGGTCGTGAATGTATCAGAACTGCTAAAAATTCTGAAGGTGCGCTAAGACTATGAAAAGAGCGTTAATCACCGGCATCACGGGACAGGATGGGGCTTATCTGGCCGAATACCTGTTGGGCAAGGGCTACGAGGTGCATGGAATCAAGCGTAGGTCTTCGTCGTTCAACACGGGAAGGGTAGACCATCTGTACCAGGACCCTCACGAGAAAGGTGTTCGTTTTCGAATGCACTATGGAGATCTCACAGATGCGACCAACTTGATCCGCATTGTCCAGGAAGTTCAACCCGATGAGATTTATAACCTTGCAGCGCAAAGCCATGTGATGGTCTCTTTTGAGACGGCTGAGTACACAGCAAATGCGGATGCCCTTGGAACTTTGAGGCTCCTCGAAGCCATTCGAATCCTGGACATGACTCAAAAGGTTCGTTTTTATCAGGCCTCAACCAGCGAGCTTTTCGGTAAAGTTCAGGAAATTCCCCAGAACGAAAAGACGCCCTTCTATCCCAGGAGCCCTTATGGAGCGGCAAAGCTCTATGCGTACTGGATTTGCGTGAATTACAGGGAGGCGTACGATATCTTTGCCTGCAACGGCATCCTTTTCAATCATGAATCGCCCATCCGCGGTGAAACCTTTGTCAGTAGGAAGATCACGAGAGCGGTGGCACGGATGAAGCTGGGTCTTCAGAAGAAACTCTATCTCGGAAATCTGGATGCAAAAAGAGACTGGGGCCATGCCAAGGATTTTGTGAGGGCCATGTGGTTGATGCTGCAACAGAAAGAGCCGGATGATTACGTGATTGCCACAGGAGAATCCCGCTCTGTAAGGGAATTTGTGGAACGGGCTTTCAGTGAGATCGGGGTGGAGATCGGTTGGAGAGGAAGTGGTATTGAAGAGAAAGGAATCATTTCAGAGATTAGAGATCAGAGGTCAGAGGTTTACCCGCCTTCGGCGGCGCCAGAGGCGACCAGGGTCGGGGGTCGGGATCAGGGGGAAGGGAATGCAATCGCATCAGATTTTAGGACGCGAGCCCTGCGAGCAGGGGATGTGGTGGTGAAAGTGGATCCAAGGTATTTTAGACCCACTGAAGTCGATGAACTACTCGGCGACGCATCTAAGGCGAGAAGGAAACTCAAATGGAAGCCAGAGATTTCCTTCAAAGAAATGATTTCCTCAATGGTTCAATCCGATATGGAAGAAGCGTTGAGAGATCAGTACTGCAAGGATCGCGGGTTCCGAGTACTTAACTACAGTAATGAGTAAAGAAAGCTTAACCACAGACTTACACAGACGTTTTTGGCCGAGCGACCTGCTCGGCCAAAAGGATTGTTACCCGACTGCTCAAAGAGCCATATGGATATTAATGATCTGACTTATCAGATTAATGGAGCGGTTTTTGAAGTAAATAGGGAGCTTGGTAGTGGTTTTCTAGAGATTCGTTCTCTGAAACTGAGAAATCCTTTCCCTCTGCCAATGTCGGCAGAGGGAAAAGTCTGTGTTCGTCCGTGGTGAAATTACAATGAGAAAAAATTCCAGGATCTATGTCGCTGGGCACAGGGGATTGGTGGGTTCTGCTATTGTGCGAAAACTCCAGTCAGAAGGCTATAACAATCTGGCACTGAGAACGCACCGAGAGCTGGATCTCGTGAATCAAGCTGAAGTATCACAGTTTTTTGAAACGCAGAGACCGGAATATGTTTTCCTCGCCGCGGCGAAGGTGGGAGGAATCCTGGCCAACAACACCTATCCGGCTGAATTTATTTACCAAAACCTCTTGATCGAAAGCAATGTGATTCACTCCGCCTATTCGGCGGGGGTTAAGAAACTTCTGTTCTTGGGTAGTTCCTGCATTTATCCAAGGGAATCTCCGCAGCCGATGACGGAGGAATATCTGCTTACCGGCAAGCTTGAGCCCACCAATGAGCCCTATGCGATAGCCAAGATCGCGGGCATCAGAATGTGTCAGTCGTACAACAGGCAGTATGGAACGAATTTTGTTTCAGTCATGCCTACAAACGTGTATGGACCGGGAGACAATTTTGACCTCGAGACAAGCCATGCGCTCCCGGCGCTGATTAGAAAATTTCATGATGCAAAAAAGAGTGACGATTTACGAGTGACCGTTCGACAAGTCCTTCGACATGCTCAGGATGGTGAGTCAAATCGAACCACTCACGGCCCTGAGCAAAGTCGAAGGGCAAGTGACCAGAAAACCGTGACCATCTGGGGGACAGGGACGCCGCGGCGAGAATTTCTCCATGTGGATGATCTTGCAGATGCCTGTGTCTTCCTGATGCAAAACTATGATGAATCAGAGATTATCAACATTGGAGTGGGTAAGGACATCAGTATCAGGGAGCTCGCTGAACTCATTAAAGAAATTGTGGGTTTTAGGGGCGAGATTCGCTACGACATCTCGAAACCTGACGGCACTCCCCGCAAACTCCTGGATGTGAGCCGGATCGAGTCGTTGGGCTGGCGAAGTAGGATATCTCTCAGGGAAGGAATCGAGAAGACTTACCAGTGGTATGTTAAGGAAGGTGCAGGGTGCACGGTGCACGGTACAGGGTACACGGGAAAAAGAACGCAAAAGGCGATGAAGGCGCACGGCACACGGGACAAGGTGCAAGGAGAAAAGAAGACAAAAGATAATGAGGGTGCACGGCGCACGGGACAAGGTGCAAGGAGAAAAGAAGGCAAAAGATAATGAGGGTGCACGGCACACGGTACAAGGTGCACGGGAAAAAGAAGGCAAAAGACGATGAGGGTGCACGGTACAGGGTACACGGGAAAAAGAACGCAAAAGACGATGAAGGCGCACGGTGCACGGCGCACGGTACACGGTGACCTTGCTTTTTCAACTTTAGGCATTTTCTTCCGTGCTGGATGAGAAAAGAAAACAAGAGTTGATCGCCCGCTTCGATAGCCTTGCGGAACGCCGTGATGAGTGGAAAAGGCGAAACAAATACTATTATGAAGACCAGGAGCGGTATTTCAAGTTCCTGGTTCCGCCCGGGAGCTCTGTGCTCGAACTGGGATGTGGGACTGGTGAGTTTTTGAATGCCCTTAAGCCCAAACGAGGAATGGGAGTTGATTTCAGCCCCGAGATGCTTCGGATTGCAAAGGAGACGTATCCGGGGCTCGAGTTTCGCGAAGCTGATGTTGAACAGCTGGAGAGCTGGGGAGAGACGTTTGACGTTGTCGTTCTCCCCGACATTGTGGGGCATCTTCAGGACATTGAAGAGACCCTGAGAAGAGTGCGAGCTTTTTGCCGGCCTGAAACGCGGGTGATTATTGCCTATTACAACTTTCTTTGGGAGCCGATACTAAAGTTGGGCGAAATCTTGGGCTTGAAGATGCCTCAGCAATATCAAAACTGGCTTGCCTCTGAAGACATCGGCAACTTGTTAGCATTGACGAGTTTCCAGGTTGTCAAAGCCGAGTGTCGATTGCTCATACCCAAAAGAATTCCATTGTTGAGTAACTTGTTGAACAAATATGTGGCTTCTTTACCTGGGATTCGAAAACTCTGTTTGTGCCGGTATATCGTGGCACGGCCCACGGGTATGAGGGAGAAAAAGGACTACTCCACAACCATCCTTATCCCGTGCAGAAATGAAAAAGGAAATATCGAGTCGGCTGTTAAAAGAATTCCCTCCTTCGGTGGGCATCAGGAGATCATCTTTGTCGAGGGCCATTCGACAGATGGCACCCTGGATGAGATCAAGAGAGTGACGCAAGCCCATCCGGAAAAAGACATTAAGTGGATGGTCCAGGAAGGACAAGGTAAAGCAGATGCAGTAAGGAATGGATTTGCCTCTGCGAGCGGGGATATTCTCATGATCCTGGATGCGGATCTGACCGTGCCTCCCGAGGATCTCCCGAAGTTCTACCGGGCTCTGGCAGAGGATCAGGGCGAATTCATCAATGGGTGCCGCCTCGTCTATCCCGTGGAGAAGCAGGCCATGAGGCTCCTCAACCTTCTCGGCAACAAACTCTTCTCTCTCCTTTTCACTTGGATTTTGAACCAGCCCTTCAAGGACACCCTGTGCGGAACAAAAGCTTTTTTCAAGAAAGATTATGAGAAGATGCAAGCTGGCCGGAGTTATTTTGGCGAATTCGACCCCTTCGGAGATTTTGATCTCATTTTCGGTGCTGTGAAACAGAATCTGAAAGTCGTGGAAATTCCAGTTCGGTACCGGGAGCGCGCATATGGCGTAACCAATATCCAGCGATTTCGGCACGGCTGGCTGCTGTTCAAGATGACGTTCTTTGCCTATAGAAAGATCAAAGCGATATAAGTAGGCTGATGAAAAACGTCCATCCCCCTGCCGAAGCGGGATTTCGCAGGGCTCAAGCGGCGTCACCCTCATCGTGTCAGGGAAGTGACAAGTGACGAGTCACGAGTGACAAGTTGCTAAGGAGAGCAATATATTGTTTACGTTTTTGCGGGGCATGGGGCCTTTCTTTCGTTCCAAGTCTCCCAGCCTGGTCTTTTCAGTGACTTACCCATGGGGGAGTTCTGCCCCCTCCGCATTCCACCCTTCGGGATGGCTGCGGCTTCCCCCACGGATAAGTCACGAAAAGGACGGCGGCCTCCCGCCAGTCACTTCAGAAAAAGCCCATGCCCAGTATACTTGTGGGACGCAAACAGTTTGATGCTCCCAGCAGTAATGTTTTGATCTCGTTACTTGTTACTCGTCACTAGTTACTCAGATTGTTGCCTTGCATCCGGACGTTTTTGATCAGCTTGATAGAAATGTTTATTTCGGCAACCTGTCGCGGCTCTTGAGCCGCTTTCTCGCCTTTAGACTCTTTATGGAAGTCTCTCTAATCATTACAACCTACAACTGGCCTGAAGCGCTGGAGGTGACCTTGACGTCTGTCCTCAAACAGAAGAGGATTCCGGACGAGGTTGTTGTGGCCGACGACGGTTCTGACCCAAAAACCGCCGAAATAGTGGAGAAGGTGCTTAGGCCGTCCAAAGTAAAGTGGCTTCATGCATGGCACGCGGATCATGGAATTCGACAGGCCCGGATCAAGAACCTGGGAGTGAGGTATTCCAGAGGAGAGTATTTGGTATTTATTGATCATGATGTAGTCCTTCACCCGCAGTTCATAGAAGATCATCTCTGCAATGCCCAAAGAGGCCTGTTTTTGCAGGGTAAGCGCTGTTTTTTGTCGGAGGCGTATACGAAAAATCTCTTGAGCCATGGAACCACGGATCTTCCGCCTCCTTTTCTGAGGAGCATGGAGAGCAGAAAAAACGCACTTCGAATCCCCTGGCTGGGAAGAATCCTGTCCAGGCCGAGAGGCTTTCAGGTGACATTGCGGGGATGTAATCTCTCCATGCACAGGGAAGATTTTATGGGGGTTGACGGGTATGATGAAACCTTTGATCAACTGTGGGGCCGGGAGGATTCCGACATTTGTTACAGAATGTTCCATAGCGGCATGAAAGTGAAAAATCTCTGGTTTTCGGCTCTGCAATATCATCTGCATCATAAGGTGACGAAGCGGACAGAGGAAGACAGATTGGATCTGGAACTCCGCAAGATCATCCATGAAAAGCGTATGAGAGCATTGAAAGGGTTCTCTCAGCTTTCAGGGGAAGGGATGGTCACAGCAAGCTCCAATGGGGAGTGTAGGGATGAAAGTCCTTGTCTGCGGTTATGATCATTTTGGCTACGTGGGAGCGATCAAAAGAGGCTTTCAGCAACTGGATCGTATTGAGTGCGATGCTTTGACACACGCCTATGCTCCGGTACGGAAGATGAGAGAGGGGAACTGGGTCAAGCGATTCTGGCACGGCATGGAGACGAGAAAGATCAACGGAAAAATTTTTGAAAGAGCAGAAGCGGGTGGTTATGACCTCATCCTTTGTATCGAGGGGGGATGCATGATTCCAGAGACCGCAGAGAGAATCCGCCGGAAAACAAAGATCGCCCTGTGGTGCTTGGATTCCTTAAGACAGCTTAATCTGGGCGTCGATGCGCTGAAAGCCTTTACCCGGGTATTCTTCTTTGAGCCCACGGACCTGGAAATCTTTCCGGAGGGATCATACTTGCCGATCGGGTTTGATAATATGACTTATCGAAGATTGAATCACAGGAAATTGAGCCATGATCTGATCTGGATCGGATCTCCTCACAAGGATCGTTTGCTCAGGCTGGACCGGATTGCGCGCTCTGCGGAAGAGAAAGGTTGGGATTTCGGCATCTATGGACCCTTTTATTCCAGGAAGAGTCAAAAAAAAGAATTGGAGAAACGCTATCCATATCTTTATCAGGCTATAAGGAAAAATGCAAAGATCCCGACTGAGGAAGCCAACCAGCTCTACACGAGTTCCAGAATAGGGATCAATTTGCATCTGGATGATCCCCACAGCCGGGGGATCAATCCGAGAAGCCTTGAAGTCCCAGGTTCCGGATGCTTTCTCTTGACCGACCAAAGAAGCGAGATTGAAAGGATGTTCCATATTGAGACCGAGGTGGCCACCTTTCTGGACATGGATGAATTTGACCGCAAAGCGGAATATTACCTGACTCATGATAAGGAGAGGGAAGATATGGCAGAGCGTGCATACCGGAAGGTGCACTCAGAGCATACTTTCGCTGCTCGCTGCATGCAGATGGTAGATATTCTCGCTCGTTAGTTGTAAGTAAACGCTCCACCTCAGGTGGAAGACGCGGATAGGTTCTACCGATCCGGGGTGTAGAGGAATCGTTATCTACGGCGCCCTCTCACCAGTCACTTCAGAAAAGGCTTCGTCCCTGAGCCCCCCATGGTGGGCTACCCGGTGCCTCCCGGTGTGGGGGAGAAGACTCACTGCGGAAGCGGAGACGATCAGAAACTTATGACTGACTTGAGCCTTTGATGCAAAGAGAAGTCAGATCCCATAAAGAGACGAGAATAGCGATCGTGGTCCCTGGATATGGTCTCGTGGGGGGTGTTGAAAGCTACGTTCGTCAATTCTGCGAACAACTTGCCGCAGATTCAAGGTTTGAAATCCACGTTTTTACAAACAGATGGTATAAAGGTTCACTCCCTATCATTTTCCACCGGGTCCCCATCATTCCTTTTCCCCGGTTTTTCCGCCCCATCAGCTTTGCCTATTTTGCAAAGAAAGCTTTAGAGAAAACAAATTTCGATCTCGTGCACAGTCATGAGCGAATTTTCGCCATGGATGTCTTTACAGTGCATGGAGTGCCACACCGGACTTGGACAGAAGAGGTGAGGCGCAAGCGCATGAGTTTGTTTGACACGTCAACCGCATGGGTGGAAAGCAAAGGAATTCATTGTGGCCGCATATCCGCCATTCTTCCTGTGTCAGAACTGGTGAAGGAAGAACTGCTGAAAGTCTATGACATTCCGAAGGAGAGGATTCGCATCATTCACCCGGGGATCGCTCTAGAGCCGTTCGCTTTGACCGATAAAGAGAGATGGAGATCGATCATTCGCAGGCGCCATGGACTCTCCCAAGACGACCTGATCCTTCTGTTCGTGGGGATGAATTTCGAGATCAAGGGTTTGGACAGGATCCTTTCAGGTGTGGCGTATCTTGCCCCGAAGGGAGATAGATATTCGAGACTGAAAGTGCTGGTTGTGGGAAAGGGGGACAACAAGAAATATGAGCTTCTCGCCAGGCGATTGGGAATTCAAGAGCGGGTTGTTTTTGCTGGAGTGAGGGAGGAGATCGCGACATACTACCAGGCAAGCGATGTCTTTGTTATGCCGTCTCTCTTCGACACCTTCGGGATGGCGGTCCTGGAAGCGATGGCAGCCGGCCTGCCGGTCATCATCACGCGAAACGTGGGCGCAAGGGATCTCG
>JAHECH010000783.1 GCA_024641835.1 Deltaproteobacteria bacterium | reverse complement strand
CTCGTAATCATATGGCAGCCCGTCATAGCAAACGTAATTCTCCCGCGTAATCACACGCGTGTTGTCTTCTATGTCCTTCAGAATGCTGCGTAATGAGAGCACGGCCCATTCTGGATCACGCTTAGGTCTTTCTATGAGCCTCCTTATGGCAATTGCCTGGGTTGCAACAAACCCGGCGTCAAATAGGCGAATTACGGAACTGTTGAAACTTACGCCTTCTGTTGGTTCTGTGACTGCTATCCGTCTTAGCTCGTTTACTGAGCAAAAAAGGCCATAATCACGTACCATGGAGTAGATTTGATGGGAAATTGAGTGGGGGTCATCCCCACTCAGCCAGTTTATCCATTTCAGACGGCGGTTACGAAATGCCTCGCCATTTTTTTTGTCGATGATGTCACATTGGGCAATTGAGTAGGTGTAGTCAAATCTTCTGTTCATTCTTTTGCCATAATCGCTGCGGATCAACAGCAATACCGGAGGCAAGCTTGCTTGCCGACGGGATTGACTGCTGCATTCGCTGGTTGTGAGGCGCGAATCGCCGAGCAGCCAGCGGATGATCATCCGCAGCGATTGTCGAGGACGCGCAGCGTCCTCGACAAGAAGTTATTGTGTAGTTTCCTAATATCTCCACAAATCAAAAAGATACTTCGGCGCTCTCTGCGATAGCAATTTGTCCTGCTCAGCTAGCCCAGGATCCCCTGATTCGACTTGACTCGAAAAGTCGGTCCCCCTGCTTTGGTCTTTAAGCGAAACACGAAAAACATTGTGGAATTCAAAAGTTGGTTACCGGAAAAACATCAGACTCAGAAGAAGCAATGGTCGCGTCAAATTGCACAGACGGAGATTCAGTTAATCTGAAGAAGGATGGAACTCAGCCCAGTAGAACTGTCGCTGGTTAAGTTTAGGATTGTGTTTGGGAAGGATTTTAGCGAGAAGTAGAAGAAAATCAAGTTCAAAATTCATCAGCGCTTCACTTTCCGCTTTCCTGCGCCAGTTTTTTCAGTTCCCTTTTCATGATTTTTCCTGCTGGGTTCTTCGGTAAGTCGCTGACCAACCTGTACTCCTTGGGGACCTTAAAAGGCGAAAGCCGCGACTTGAGATAGGCATGGAGTGCGTTCTTGTCAAAGGCTTTGCCCGGCCGCGGAATGATGAAGGCAACAACCCGCTCACCCCATTCCCTGTCCGGGAGCCCTATGACGGTGCATTCCAGCACCTCTTCTCTGGCGAAGAGGACCTCCTCCACTTCTCTTGGATAGACGTTTTCCCCGCCGGTAATGATCATGTCCTTCAGACGATCAACAATGTAGAGGTATCCATTGTCATCGAAGAGGCCGACGTCTCCTGAACGAAACCATCCTCCCTCCCAGAACGCTTCTCTAGTGGCCTCCGGGTTGTCAAGATACCCCTTCATGATGTTTGGGCCTCGCACGCAGATTTCACCTTCCTGCCCCGGTTTGAGCCTGAGTCCTTCCTGGTCCCTAATCTGTATTTCGACGCCGGGCACCTCGGTGCCTACGGATCCGACTACGTGACGAAAGTAATGGTTATACGTGACTGTCGGAGCCGCCTCAGTCATCCCATAGCCCTCATAAATAGCTAACCCGGTCCTCTCCTTCCACTGCCGGACCACTTCAAGAGCCATACTCGCTGCAGCAGAGAAGCAGTAGCGCACCGCCCCGAGCTTTTCCTTGACCCTATCCAGTGAGAGAAGTCGAACATAAATCGTAGGCACGGCATAGAGCTTCGTCACCCTGCCGGCGGCCATGAGCTCCAAAACCTTTTCCATATCAAAGATGGGCATCACCTCCAGGCATCCAGCACTCAGAATAGTCGCATTCATGATGTGCATCTGACCAAAGACGTGATTGAAAGGCAGAAAGCAGAGGGCCCTGTCTTCCGGGGTGGATCTTTCATTGAAAACCACGGTATGGATCGCAGCGTTGATGTTCTCATGACTGAGCATCACCCCTTTAGGCATCCCCGTGGTTCCTCCTGTATAGGCAATGACTGCCGTATCAGAGCGCTCACGATCAAGGGCTTTGAAGGAACCGCTTCCCTCCCCCAACAGCTGCTGGAAGGGTAGATCTCCTCTAGGGCTGATGATGGTTTCAACACCTCCAGGCCCCCGCAGCCCTCTCAAGTCGTCCAGCTTATCATCAAACGTAAAAAGCACCTTGGGCCGGCCATGGCCTACCAGGAGTTCCGCCTCATCCTTTTTCATCACACTTGAAAAGGTGACGGCTACAGCGCCTGCCTTGAGTACACCAAAGTAAAAGGCAAGCCAATCCCCGGAATTAGGGGCGCAAAGCCCTACGTGGTCGCCGGGCTTGACACCCATTCGGCTGAGTGCCGTAGCAATTCGATTTGCCTTGTCATTGAGCTGGGCATAAGTCATCTCCGACAGCCCCTCGCTCACCGCAGGCCGATCCGGAAAAAAGAAGGCTGAACGTTCGAGGTTTCTGGCAATATTCACCTTTCCTGAACTCCTTTCCTCTTTCACCCTTTTTCATTCCGGGGCGGGGT
>JAHECH010000120.1 GCA_024641835.1 Deltaproteobacteria bacterium | reverse complement strand
GGAATTGATCACCAATATCCTCCGTCTCGTGATGGACAACGGTACTGGAAGAAGCGGGAGAGACGCTGTTCGCATGCAGATAGACGTCGAAGGGGCAAGGTCCGATATTCCTATCCCTTGCTTTGGAAAGACGGGTACAGCCAACCGTCATACGAATTCCAGCTTTGTCGGTTTTGTCCCAGGCCCAATAAAGGGGAAGAGTGAAGTTGGCCTGGATGAGGGCTATGTCGTAGCCAGTTACATCGGGTACGATGATAACCGACCCATGACGGGAAGCCATATTGTCATATACGGAGCCTCGGGCGCTTTACCCCTCTGGGTAGACACCATCAACACCATTGTGAACACCAGCGACTATAAGAAAGACCTCCAAATTGCGGACCTCGTATTCGACGTCAAACCGATTCGGTTGGCGACCGATGAGAAGTTGTTGACCCTGCCCGTTTCTCCAGTCAGCGGGCTGCCTGTGATCGAAACCAATCCAGATCGGTTACCCGAAGTCCTCGCTGACGCAGATTTGAAAGATGGCGCCCTCCGTCTCGGGAGGACATTTGAACCCTTCGAAGGAGTGGTTGATGAGAAAGATAGCAAGAAGTGACATAGTATTCATTTTTCTTTGCCTGGTCTCCCTCCTCTTCGGCTGTGCGCCAGAAGCAGGAAGGCAGCTCGTGCCGCTCCAGCCGGAAACCCAGGCAATCCCTCCTTTCCAGATGGAGGGACTTGATCAGAAAATCGCCTCGCTGGAGAAAATCCTCCTAAGAGAGGATCTGAGCAAGGAGGACAGGATGACCGCTCAGAACCTCCTCGTCGCTTATGGAGCTATCAAAGAAGACTTAAAATATCCGTTGATGACGAATGATTACCGCAAGATCATTGGCCTTCTGTATTCAAACCTGGGGCAGATGGATGAGAATTATTTCAAAAGGACCAGGCCGCCGGAGACGGCAGTAGCGCAGAGCTTTCAACTTTTCTCCGAAAAAAGAAAGAACATCATCAGCAGTTATGTTTCCGGAAACTATCAGGCCGTCATCGATGGTTGCGTCGAGCTGGAAAAAGAATTCGGCACTGATGCCATGCCACCCCACATTGCCCTCTTGTACGCCCTCTCCCTAGGAGAAACGGGCAAGTATGTTGAAGCTCTCAGCTTGAGCCAAACCATCGGTCCGGAGCTTGAGAAAACGCCGGGATTCATTCAGTTGCAGGCAAAGAGCATCGAATGGCAGCTCGCCGTTGGAAACCAGGAAGACGCGCTGGGGACCTACAAGAAGCTCATGGACAGATTGAAGGAGCGAGAGACCCTGGTGAAGTTAGCTGAGCAGAAGCTTCCTTCGGACCTCACTAAGGGTGCTGCTGCACAAACTCCCTCGCAGGGTGTCGCCGCCCCTGGCGAGACCGCCGCCCCTGGCGAAGTCGCCGCCCCTGGCGAAGTCGCCGCCCCTGGCGAAGTCGCTGCCCCCGGCGAAGTCGCTGCCAAAGAACCCACAACGACGGCTGAGGTCCTCAAGAGAGCGGATGAACTCGCGCACAACGGCGAATATGACAAAGCGAAACTTCTGCTCCTCCAGCAAAGACTAAGGCTCCAAGAAGGCCCTGAAACGGAAGCGATCGACAGGGCGCTGGAGAACCTTGAGATCACGCAACCCAATGCTCCGGCGGCAGAATCAAAGGAGCAACAGGCGGCTGTTGCTTCCCAGGAGGCTGTAAAAGTCGCCTCGACTTTGATGCAAGAAGAAAAATACGAAGAGGCTCTGGCCAAGCTGGAAGAACTGCAACAGAAACAGGCGTTGCCGCAAGAAGCCCAGAATCTTCAAGCCCTCGCCATCGAGAAAATCATCAACCGCGAGAGAAACAAAGCGGCAAAACTTTTCCTGCTCGCAAGAAACACGGCAGACCCTGCAAAAAAAGAGGAACTGCTCAAATCCTCATACGACACATTGAAAGCCGTGGCTGAGAAGTACCCGTCATCGCCCCTGAACAAAAAAATCAACGATAACATGAGATCGATCGAAGTAGAACTTGGCAAGATAAAAAAGCCGGCCGGTTAGGCGCGCTCAAGAAACTCCGTTATGGCTCGGGAAGTCATCCAGGTTGTAGGGCTCGGTCAGGCGAGTGTCGATTATCTGGGCAGGTTGGCCTCCTTTCCTCACGAAGATCAAAAGAGTGAACTCCTGGAAATCCACCAGCAGTGTGGAGGCCCGGCTTCAACAGCCATGGTCACGCTCGCCCGCTTGGGTGTCGGAACGTCTTTCATCGGCTCCGTTTCCGACGACCCTTTCGGCATCCAAATCGTCGAAGGGCTGAATCAAGAAAAGGTTGACCTCTCACATCTGAAAATCACGCCCGGATTTACCTCTCAGTTTGCCTTTATTGCCATCCATAAGGAGACCGGAGCGAGGACCATCTTCTGGCACCGTGGCAGCGTGCCCCACCTTACGCCAAACGAGGTGGACCTCTCCATTTTTTCAAAAGCAAGGATCCTGCATCTCGACGGCCTGATGATAGAGGCGTCCATCGCAGCAGCCCTCCAGGCGAGGGACATGGGGATGACCATTGTCATGGATGCAGGATCCATGCGCGAGGGCTCAACAAAGCTTGTCTCTCTGGTAGACATCTTGATCGCCTCTGAAAGGTTTGCCGAGCCCCTTGTGGGTATCGACACTCATGACAGGGCGCTCAAGGCTTTGTATGAATTGGGACCGAAAACAGTAATCATCACCCTGGGTGCCAAAGGAAGCGTCGGCTGGGACGGTAGGAGAATCTTCTTTCAGAATGCCTTCCCAATCAAAGCTCTGGACACGACCGGCGCAGGTGATGTCTACCATGGGGCTTACATCTACGGCCTGCTTCAGAAGTGGTCCATACCGCAGTGCATGCGTTTTGCTTCAGCCACTGCTGCACTTAAGTGCAGGGCGATTGGCGCTCGGAAGGGGATTCCAGGGCTTAAAGAGGTGAGGGAATTCATGCTCCAGCACCCGGAGATATGATCCCCCCATGGCTGCATCACAGACCCCTGCGTCCCGTAACCTTACTCATGGGTAAAACCCGGACCTCGCTTAATGGCATCCCGTCCAAAACGGTTCTTGATGACATCCATCGCCTTCTCCACCTTCTCCCAAGATTTCTTCTTTTGATCCGTTTCCTGGAAGAGGCTCATTTGCTCCGACCCTCCTGGGCAGGACGAGAAGTTAGACACACCCACTCCCACGAGCCTGAACTTTCCATGCATATCTACTTCTTCTAGCAATCGCAAGCTCCGCTTGTAAATTGTATCCGTTGAATTTGTCGGGGCCTTCAGGGTGATACTTCTGGTGATTTGAGTAAAATCAGACCGCTTCAGTTTCAGGGTGATGGTACAGCCCCTTAGCTTTTTTCCCCTCAATCTCCTTCCTACGGATTCCACCTGTGCGAGGATCTCTCTCCCGAGGACTTCTGGATCATTCGTGTCTTTTTCCAGAGTTTCTTCGTTACTGACGGACTTGGCTTCTGAATAGATAATCACAGGGGATGCATCGATGCCCAGGCTGAACTCCTTCAGCTTCAACCCGAATTGGCCCATCTCTTCCACCAGTCTCTGCTCTGAATAGTTCCTTATGTCCCCAAGGGTAGCAACCCCAAGGCGTTTGAGCTTCTCCCTCGCCTTTTTCCCCACGCCCGGGACCTTGTCTATGGGCAGATTTCTGATGACTTCGTCTACTCGATCCGGTCTAATCATGGTGAGGCCATCCGGTTTATTCATCTCAGAGGCGATTTTGGCGAGTAGTTTGTTGGGAGCGACCCCGACAGAACAAGTCAGAGAGGTCTTTCTTTTGACTTCTTCTTTGATTTCCCTGGCGATTTCTGCCGCTGAACCGTACAGCCTCTCAAGACCTGAAATATCCATGTACGCTTCATCAACGGACACCTGCTCGATCAGTGGCGAGTACTTGTCCAGTACGCCCATGACCTGTTCTGACATTTGGAGGTACCGACCCATCCTCACAGGAACAAAGATGCCGTGAGGACATTTTTCCCTTGCTTGAAAGATCGGCATGGCTGAACGGATGCCGTATTTCCTCGCTTCGTAGCTTGCTGCGGAGACAACGCCTCGGCCGGAAGTCCCACCTACAATGACCGGCTTGCCTCTCAGTTCGGGATTGTCCAGTTGCTCAACGGAAGCGTAAAAGGCGTCCATATCTATGTGTAGTATCAGTCGGGTCATGGTGTATTGCCGATTCCTCCCAGCAAGTGCTCCTTCATCTTGGCGAAAGCGATCTCCATCAAAGGCTTGAGGTTCACTGTATCAGCCCTGTTGTACTTGACGAGAAGATCAAGCGCTGAAGCGTCTCCTCTTTGGTACCTCTGCCACAGCTTCACCGCATCGTATCCGTTCATGTAGGCAATGGAATGATCACGAATCAGACCAACCTGTCTCTCGATACCTTTGAGGCCTCCCCTGTATTTGAGCTTTCCCAGCAGGTTTCGCAGATCGATATGTGCAATGGGAAGGGAAATGCCCGGGAAGGAGCGGCGGATAAACGGCAGGTCAAAGCTCGCGCCATTGTATGTGATGACGAGATCGAAGGATCCGATGGTACTTTCAAACCCCGGAAGGTTCACCCCGTCGATAAACGTTCGGGCCTCTTCACCATCATAGATACCGATCATGGTGATCTCATCCATTCCCTGATGGCCCTTGCTGGTCTCGATGTCCAGGAAGACGGCTTTTTCACGGAAAGCCCCGTAAAGACGCCAGAGATCCCTTGATGCCAATCGATCTTTAAAGAACCGGATGTCTTTTCGGTGCTTCAGGGACATCTCCAGTTCTTCACGGATCCAGGCATCGCGTGGCCCCGAGAAGACAGGCTGTTTCCAACTTAGAAATGTTTCCCAGGTTTCGATGCCCATTTGCCAGAGATGTTTCTCCGTCTTTGGCCCTATCCCCTGGAGATGGATGAATGTGTTTTCCAGCATGGCGTTCTTTTACCCAAAACCTTCATTCTCTGAAACAAGCGATCCCTCTTGGTGAGGTATGCGTAGCCGAGGAGATTCAAACAAACGAACACGATCTCCCCGATCCGGAGCAGGTGTTCCGGTAGGTCGGGATAAAGAAAACGATAGAAATATACCATCATGAATGGAGATGAATAAACTGCTTCGGGGTTGGAGAGCGATCGGAAATAGTTCTCCAGGTACGTGAGGGGGCAGTACCATCCCATGAGGTTGAGAAGAAATGAAAACCCCAGTCCTCCCAGGTGAACAAAAGCGATTTTGGATTTCTTCAGAGCAAAGATAAACCCGACTGCCAGGAAAAGCGCCCAGGCAGCATGAAGCAATATGACAAGATCAGCTAGGAGTCCCCACATATCTGTGACCATCTAAAGGGTTATCCCCAAAACCTGATTACCACCCTCTCCCCTACCCTCCTATCAACCTTCTTACATAAGGAAGGCACTTCCTTATTTCGTCAGGTTTCAGTTCCAGGGTCATCGTTCCTGAGTAATGGATCTGTCTGAGTCGCATGAAGATGCTCTTAAAATCAATGATACCTTCCGGAGGCGGCAGATGGATGTCGTCCAAATGTGACTCCCCACCCCTGTTGTCGTGCATATGAATATGTTTCACTTTGCCGGGAAACCGACCAAGGAAGTCGTGACTTCTGTTGACCTCAGTGAGAAGTTGCGCATGACCGAAATCAAGTGTCATTTTCAGCAAGGGTATTTCCCGGAAGGCAGCCTCCATGTCATCAGGGGCTTCACTCAGGTTTTCCAGGCACACGGTGATTTGGGACTCTGCCGCTATGGTCACGATTCTCTTCAAGAGGTTGATCTTGTACTGGATCGTCTTTTTCCTGACGAAGCGAGAGTCCAGCCACAGGTGAATGGTGAGCAAAGACATGCCGAGGCGCTGCATGAGAGGAAAGATCTGTTTGAGCTTAAAGAGATAGTCTTTCTCGAGCGCCTCAGTGTCGTTCGGATCGCCCTCTCGGGGTCCATGGCACAAGTAATAGATGCCGAGCCTGTCCTTCAATTCCTGGTAGGTGTGAAGATCGTTGGAAAGCTTTGAAGCGTCTACGATCGGTATCTCAGCAAATTGAAGGCCAAGCTCATAAAGCGCTGTCACATCCTGAGGACTCCTTGCCGTCCCCCCCAAATCGATGCTTTTATTGGTGCTTATCATGGCCCACAACAGTCTCACCAGGCAGCCCGATTGACGGTACACGCTCCAGAGTTCACGGGGTCGTGGGGGGGGGTCCCTTTCAAAATGAGCAAACGAAGAGAGACCGGGAAGCCCTCCGCCCGCCTCACCCACCCCCTGTGGGGCCTCACCCATGACCTGAAGCTGATCACTGGGCAGCGTTCGACGCACCATAGCCGCTATGGCGACGGTGCGCGTTCCCTTCGTTTCTCTATTTTGAAAGGGATCCCCACGGCCCCTCGAAAAGCCATTGAAGCGATATTGCGGCTCTAAGAGATCCCCTCCCGACACGGGGCAGGGTCGCGCAGAGGATTATGCCAAGGTGTTTCGGGGGTGCCACGCTAGTACCGAAACATGCCGTCCTCATAAACGACTCTTTTTTCACCCCCGGAGAGATACGCTGTAACCCTCTTGCTCTCTGTGTTCACCAGGTCCCAGTGAATCGCTGAATCATTGAACCCGAGTTTCTTTTTCATGGCTTTCGTGAGATTGGAAGGATCGCCTGAATAACTATCCGAGTAAGACGATCCAACAGCGAGGTGACAGTTCCCATACAGGCCGCCGTAATTCTCATCGTAAAGCGTATTGGCCATGAAGCGGCTGATCCTGGAGAACCTTTTATCTGTAAGCGAGAACTCCCCTACCCTCCCGGCCCCTTTGTCCGAACCGATGTACTCGTGCACAAAACCCTCGCCTTTTCCCGCCTCTGTCTTGATTACCGAGCCCTTCTTGAAGACGAAACGAACCCCTTCCACATAATTCCCGTTTCTGTAGCAGGGCTGGTCTGCATAAAAGACCCCTTCGGTGCCGCGCCAATCCGGGGAAAGGAAGATCTCAAAGCTCGGTATATTGTGGCCCGTCATCCCGACCCACCGTCTTCTCTCACCCGGCTCTATGAAGAGATCAATATTCACGGATTCGATGTGGAGGGTTTGGATGCTCATGCGGCTCAACCATTTCTTGATGTCCATGGCATCTCTGAAAATGTCTCTCCATCTCCTTACGGGCTCCTCTTCCTCGAGGTAGCAGGCGCGAATCACCTGGGTTTCATACTGTTTCATGGAAAGCCCCGCCTGCTTTGCGAGTTCCTGAGTCGGGAACATGCTCAGGGTCCAACCAAACTCCCCTTTCTCCTCCCTTCTGTCCAGGATATCCCTCAGAGGCTTTCGTGCAATGGCCACCTTTCCGATTCTCTTTGAATCCACATCAGCCAAGTGCGTGAGCGCATCAGGGGCATTCAGGTAGATGCTCCCGTTCAGGTGATTAAACAGATCCCTGTCCCCGGGCGCTTGAAAAACAAGCTGGTTCCTGTTAGCTCTTGTAAAAAAATCTTTTTCCATTTTGGGAGTCATTCCCAGGCGAAGAACAGGGTTCATTCCCATATCGAGCAGCTTCGCTTGAAGGATCTCCGCCATCTTCATGGCACGGAGATCGTATCGCACCATGACCACATCCCCTTTGCGATATCTTCGCTTTCTTGCAGTTCTCAGCGCCCACAGAAGCACATCGCAGTACTTGTCGATCTGCCGCTCAGAAAGCATCCCTGATACTCCTTCCCTCTTTGAATCCCTGAAGCGCCGCCACGTGACTGTTTTCCTCCTCAATGATTTCCTGGAGCCCTTTAAACGTATCATCCCTGGCGGCGAGAGCGGTCAGCATCTCATAGAAGAGGACCGTGTCTTTTTCGAATTCAATCGCAAGGCTGAGCACATCATCGATCGTTTTCAAATCCGCTGGATTCGCTTCCCTGAGGGAAAAAGCCTGGTCCCCCAGGATACCCTGAAGAATGGTGGATGACAATGCCTCCAGCTCAGGATCTTCGGGCTTGGATTTCAGCGCCTCTTTCTTTCGAGTAAAAAAGTCCATATGTTTGACTTCGTCGTCAGCAAGGCGTCCCAGCAACATTCTTAACTCCTCAAGAGCCACCTGGTTCTGTGCCCCCCGATAGAACTTCTCTCCGTTCTTCTCGATCTTAATCCCCAGATCCACGATTTCTTCCAGTGAAAACATATCATCCCTCTTTCCCGGGCGCATTCCCCAAACCTCCCCGCTCAATACAGCATCAGGGAACTAACACCACATCGCTCGTACACAATGGTTATGCCTGTTTTCGAAAGGTCGAAGCTCGCTGTACAAGGTGCAGGATGCATGCAAGGTTCACGGCCCACGGGTAAGCGCTTATCTTTCCAGGACTGGATTTTCCTTGTGCCATGCATCTTGTGCCTTGAACCGTGATGAAAGATACCGTCCCCGGCTCCCGGGGAGGGTTTTCCAAACCACAAAATCAACTATATCAGAATAGGCGTTTCATTGAAAGCGTCGGTTTGTTGCCCTAACAGTTGACAATGTGAGGATGTTACTTAATTTTTGAATCGGTCTGAAATTCCTGGACGAAGCAGTAGGAAGAGCCCTGTCGGGGAATCGTGTCCTGTGATCGCAGCGGCTGCGTTTCTTTGAGGTTATGCCTTGCTAAAGCAACTGCCTGTCGGTGTTTACCAAGCGAATTGCTATATCTTAGGCCACAAAGAAACAGGTCAAGGCGTTATCATCGATCCAGGAGACGAGGTGCTCCGGATTGTAAATGAGGTATCGAAGGTTAATCTCACGATTCAGTACATCCTTCTAACCCATGGCCATTTCGATCACACGAGTGGCGCACCAGAGCTCAAAAGAAGCACTAAAGCCCCGGTGCTGATTCATGCGGCTGACGCCCCGGCTCTGAATTTCAGGCCGGATGGGTATGTGCAGGAGGGCCAAACAATCGTGGTCGGAGGCTACAGCATCACCGTCATTCATACGCCGGGGCATTCGCCAGGAGGGGTTTGCTTTTTTGCTCCAGGTGCGGTATTCACTGGTGACACTCTGTTTGCCGGCTCGGTTGGCCGGACTGATTTCCCGGGCGGTGATCACCAAAAGCTGATCGAGGGCGTTCGGAGAAAAATCTTTACTCTTGGGGATGGCTTGAGGGTTTATCCCGGCCATGGCCCTGCTACCACGATTGGCAGAGAGCGCTTGACCAACCCATTTTTCCGCACGTATAAAACGGCGTGACACGAGGGCAAGGATTGGGCCGCTAACCAATA
>JAHECH010000782.1 GCA_024641835.1 Deltaproteobacteria bacterium | reverse complement strand
GCAACGCGTCAAACGACAAGTCGAAGGCGTGGCTATTATCTAGCTATAAAGTGACTATAGAAGAGAACGCTTTAGAATGTCAAGCGGAAACCTCCAGGAAGATTGATCTCTGAATCGATTCAGTCTATCCTGGGAGTGTTCCAGGGAAAAGAAGAAAAAAGAGGGTGGATTGAGGCATGGATATGGAATACAAAGTGATCATCATCGGGAGCGGGCCTGCCGGGATATTTGCAGCCCTGACCCTGGCCGAACTTGGTGTCAAACCGGCTCTCCTTCTGGAGAAGGGGAGGGACCTGAATGAGCGGGAGCGCGCCAAGTCCGAGGACATGCTCTGCGGGTGGGGAGGAGCCGGAGCGTATAGCGACGGCAAGCTGACCCTTTCGGGAGAGGTGGGAGGACTTCTGGGGGAGTACCTGGACAAAGAGGCCCTTCGCAAGGTTCTGGGAAAGGCGGATGAGATCTGGGTGGCTCACGGAGCGCCCACCCAGGTGTATGGAGATATCTCTCCCAGGGTTCAGGAACTGGCAGACCGCGCTCGCCTGGCCAGCCTTGAGCTGATCCCCACCCGGATAAGACACATCGGCACGGAAAACTGCCAGCGCATCCTTCACCGTCTTCGCAAGTCCCTGGAAGGTCGTATTGAAGTGCGCACAGGATGCGAGGTGAAGCGGGTGGAGGAGGAAAATGGAGAAATTCGGGGGCTTACTCTGGCTGACGGGACAAGTTTGAAAAGCAGGGTCATTGTGGCTGCCCCAGGCCGATCTGGTGCAGCGTGGATGAAGTCTCAGGCTGATGCTCTTGGTCTCACGACCAAGGCGAGCGCGGTCGACATCGGCATTCGGGTAGAACTGCCGGCTCCGGTCCTTAAGGAGATTACGGACATCACTTATGAGTCAAAACTCATCTATTTTTCCAAGACTTTTGACGATAAGGTGAGAACCTTCTGTATGAACCCCTATGGCGAGGTGGTGATCGAAAAAAACGGCGACATTATCACAGTCAATGGGCACAGCTATGCTGGCAGGCGAAGTGACAATAGCAACTTTGCCATTCTTGTGAGCAGCGCTTTTACAGAGCCGTTTGACGACCCCATCGCCTATGGTCTTTATATCGCCCGGCTCGCCAATCTCCTCGGAGGCGGAGCCATTATCCAGAGGCTGGGCGATCTGCTGGCCGGCCGCCGGGGCACCAGAGAGCGGATCGACCGGTGTCTCACCCGGCCCACGCTTGGCGACGCAACGCCCGGCGATTTGAGCTTCGTCTTCCCCTATCGCCATCTTTTGAGCATCATCGAGATGCTGCAGGCCCTCGAAAAACTAGCTCCAGGCGTCTATTCCCGGCATACGCTTCTCTATGGGGTGGAGGTGAAGCTCTACTCCAACAGGATTCAGGTTAGCCCTGAACTTGAGACAGAAGTGAGAAACCTCTTCGCCATCGGTGATGGGGCTGGCATTACCCGGGGGTTGCTTCAGGCATCAGCGAGCGGCATCCTTGCAGCGCGAGCCATTGCAGAACGGTTAGTCTCCTGAGTCATAAAACAGGTGAATAAGCCAACGCAGCCGGAGCAGCCCGTTTCATACGATCCCAGCTTTCTCTATTGGGTTCATAGAACATGGGGGGAGTAAAGGAGCTTGCCTCTTGGCTGATGTGATCATCAAGCAGATCATGGTAGGTGGTTTCGAAGTCTTCACTTATGTCGTTGCTTGTCCTGAAACCAGGCAAGCCGTCGTCATTGACCCTGCAGGAGAAGATGAAAAGATTCTCTCTCTCATCAGGGAGGAGGGATTCAAAGTCAAATACATCCTAAATACCCATGGCCATGCTGATCACGTGTTGGGCAATCAGCAGCTCAAAAAAGCCCTGTCGGTTTCTACGTGTATGCATCAGCTGGACAACGAATTTTTTTCGCAAAAAGAGGTTCGGGAGCTCTCTGCTGCAGAGCTCGGACTCCAGCCGGCAGAGCCTGCCGACATGGCTTTGAAGGAAGGAGATGTTCTGAAGGTGGGAACCCTGGAGGTGAGGGTGATTCACACACCGGGGCATACGCCGGGCTCTGTCTGTTACCTCGTCGGCGGAAACCTTTTTACCGGTGATACCCTTTTTGTCGGATCTGCAGGCCGCACGGACCTTGTGGGTGGATCCCTGGACATGCTTGTCGATTCCATCGCAAAAAAGATATTGCCCCTCCCAAAAGACACCGTCATCTGGCCGGGGCATGATTACGGCGATACCCCGACTTCCACGATCGCGAGAGAAATGGAAGAGAACGTTTACATCACGGATTTCATCCTTGAAAGCTAACAGGCTGCTGAAAAACACCCATCTACCATTCGGCAGGCTCATGGCCCTGAGCAAAGCCGAAGGGCGGCGTTGCCCGCATCGTCCGAGGGAAATGACAAGTGACAAGTGACGAGACCAAAACACCACTATTAAGAGCACCAAACTGTTAGCACGGCCTAAAGAGGAGAGGCATGGGCTTTTTCTGTAGTGACTGGCGGGAGGCCGTCGTCCTTTTCGTGACTTA
>JAHECH010000781.1 GCA_024641835.1 Deltaproteobacteria bacterium | reverse complement strand
CCTTGTCCGTCGTGTAGCCGCCCATGGGTATGCGGGTCATGTGCTCGTAGCCTCCGGCCAGGACGATATCTGCGAACCCGGTTGCTATCTCCATGAATCCCACGTGAATGCAGGCCATTGAAGAGCCGCACTGTTGATCCAGAAACTTGGCTGGGATCGTCTCGGGCAGGTTGGCCAGGAATATGGGGAAACGACCGCCGTAAGCCCACTGCTCACCGACGGCGGTTGAACAGCCCACGAGAAAATCATCGATTTCCTTAGGATCGATCCCGGTACGTCTGATGATTTCCGGCAGCAGTTTGGAGAGAAGCTCATCTCCTCTCATCTTGCAGAACCAATCCCTGGCCGGGTCGTTCGGCCTGGAGCGCGATTGTGCCGTCCTCAGATAACCTGCGATGACGACTTCTTTCATGGCAACCCTCCTCCATCATAGCATTTTAGCTTTTTGAAATGGATTGCTGTTGGCCCCGGTCATGGGGGTCTCTCTCAAAACAGAAAAACGAAGAAACCGCCGCCCGGTGTTCGGCTTTAGGCCATGGTTGAGGCCCCACCGGGGGTGGGACAGGCGGGCGGAGGGCTACCGGGGAACTGCCATCAAAGACCATCCCTGGAGGTACCGGTGAAACTGCGCCGCCCGCCTTCGCTGCCCCTCTCTCGCAAAGTCTTTCCAGATTATTCTTCGTTTTCTGTTTTGAGAGAGACCCCCATGACCTTTTCTCGTAGCCATTTCGAAAAGCTAAAATGTTACCCTCTATCAATCGTCGGGGTAAAAGGTTTTTCCCGAATGGGCCATGTCCCTGATGAGATCAGCGGGTTTGAAGCGGGCTCCATACTGCTTTTCCAGCTCCAATAATTTGTTGTAAACGTTATGAAGTCCCCATTTGTCCGCGTACCTGAGGATGCCCCCGCGGTAAGGGGGAAATCCCGTGCCGTAGATCATCGCCAAGTCCATATCCTGGGGCCGATCGCAGATCCCCTCCTGGATCATGTACGCGGCCTCGTTGATCGCGTTGGCCAGCATCAGGTCCATCACCTCCTGCTTGGACACCTCTTTGGGAGTGACGTTGTTTTCCTTGAGATATTGCCGAACGGCATCCACCACCTTCTGATTCGGCACAGGCTTTTCACCGCTATAGTCGAAGTAACCGGCACCTGTCTTGCGTCCGTAGCACCCGGTCCGGTAGATCACCTCGGTGAGGGGGTGGACCTTGTAGCGCTCTCCCAGTCGCTTCTCAAAGGTTTTGTTCACATGGTAGTTGATGTCGATGCCGGTCAGGTCAGCTAGTGTCGCGGGGCCCATGGGCATGCCGAAATCAACCATGGCCTCTTCGATCGAAGCTCCATTCACTCCATCGGCAGTCAGGAAGACTGCCCCTCCCATAAGGCCGCCCAGTTGCCTTGACACATAAAAGCCGGGACCGTCATTGACGACGATGGGGATCTTCTTGATGGCCCGGGCAAAGGCCACGCTGGTAGCCAGGGTCTGATCGGATGTCCTCTTGTCGCAGATAACCTCCAGGAGTTGCATACGGTTGGCGGGGTTAAAGAAATGAAGCCCTATCATGCGGCCCGGATCCTTCAGTACCTCCGCCATAACGGCGATGGGCAGCGCTGACGTGTTGGTTCCGAAAACCGTATGGGAAGGGCAGATCGCCTCCAGGCGCTTCCAGATGTCCTGTTTAACCTCCATGTCTTCGAGCACGGCCTCTATGACGAGGTCCACTTCCTTCACATCCTCAAGGGAACAGGTCGTGGTTAGGCGGTCACGGATCATGCCGTCGAGATCTGCCAGGGTCATCTTCTTCTCTTTGATCGGGTATTCGAAGGTCTTCCGAACGGCCTTTAGTCCTTTTTCAATGGCCCCTTCGTTGATGTCCCAGAGGATTGTCTCAAAACCCCCTTGGAGGAGTAAGTTGACGATCCCCGAGCCCATGACGCCGCCCCCCAGCATGGCCACCTTTTTGATTTTCGCCGGTTCAATGCCTTCTATCCGCTTTAGCCTGCCTGCGCTCCGCGTATTGAGAAATATGTTGATCAGGTTCTTGGCCACGTCGGAAACGGCACAGTCGCTGAAAAACCCAACCTCCTTCTCGATGTCCGCCTCAATATCGAAACCGAGACCCTGCTCCAAGGCATCGATCGCCTTGAACGGTGCGATGTAACCCTTGGCCTTCTGGGAGGTTATGAACCTGGCATAGTTGAGGATCGCGGTTTTTTCGGCCCCGCTTGGAATTCGGTGAATGACGCTGCGGGTCATCCGCAGTTTGAGATTCAGCTCCCCCTCGATAAATTTACGGGCTGCCTTGAATGCGGCATCCAGGAGTTTTTCCCGTGGGACTACTTCATCTACAAGACCCCTCGCATACGCCTTCTCTGCGCTAATCGGCTTTCCCGTGGTGATCATCTCCAGGGCATTGGGAAGGCCGATGAGCCTGGGGAGTCTCTGGGTGCCTCCGGCACCGGGTATGAGGCCGATCTGTACTTCGGGCTGTCCCAGATCAACACCCTCGGCTGCAACCCGGTAG
>JAHECH010000119.1 GCA_024641835.1 Deltaproteobacteria bacterium | reverse complement strand
GGGGACAACATATCGTTGGAGGTGAATTTGATTACGCCGATAGCGATGGAGAAGGAGTTGAGGTTTGCGATTCGGGAAGGCGGGAGGACGGTAGGGGCCGGTGTCATCAGCGAAATCTTAGAATAGGATGAGCTGAAAAAGAAAGCCTTACCAGGAGAGTGGATATGCGCGACATCATCACTTTTGCGTGTGAGCAGTGCAAGAGCAGGAATTACAGCTCCACAAAGAACAAGAGGAAAACTCCCGACAAGTTGGCGTTCAAGAAATATTGTCCCTTTTGTAAGACTCACACCCTTCACAAAGAGACGAAGTAAGCTTGACTCCGGATGCAGGCCAGTAGCTCTAACGGCTAGAGCACCGGACTCCAAATCCGGGTGATGGGGGTTCGAATCCCTCCTGGCCTGCCAATTTGTACAGACTTCAAGAATGGGCGATGGAATTCAAGGGTATCAGCCGGATTCAAATGTGACGATAAGGTGCGATGAAGAAGTCAAAAAGAAAAGAGAGAAAACCAGGCATTCAACAGGAGGGAGCAAATTCAACAGCTGCTCCGATGAATGCAGGTTCAACGAGCGCTTCAACGGGCGCTTCCTTCCCGGAAAGCAAAGAGGACAAGAAAAAAGCCCATCTTCTAGTGACCAGAAGAGAGACAGAAAAGCGGGGGGAAGAGAGAGGCTCAGTCTTTGGATATGTCCAGATAGCCTTGCAATTTGTGCGGGAGTCACGAATGGAACTAAAGAAAGTCAAGTGGCCTACCCGCAAGGAGTTGCTTGCATCCACAGCAGTTGTGATTGTCCTCGTCATGATAGTTTCTTTTTTTCTCGGGCTCATTGACTTTGGACTTATAAAGATCATCAGAAATATTGTAGGGTAGGTGATAAAGCACAATGAGCGTGAGGCAGACATGAGTGAAGACAAAGATTTAAAATGGTACATCGTGCACACTTACTCAGGCTTTGAGCATAGAGTGAAAGCAAGCCTGGAGGAAAAGGTTAAGACCCTGGGGCAGGAGAAGTATTTCGGCAGGATCCTCGTACCCATAGAACAAGTCGTGGAACTGAAGAAAGGCCACAAGAAGACTTCTTCCAGGAAATTTTATCCGGGATACATCATGGTTCAGATGGCCCTCAACGATGAGACGTGGCACACCGTGAGAAACACTGCCAAGGTGACAGGGTTCGTCGGCGGCGGCATCATGCCTACGTCCGTTCCGGACGAAGAGGCAGAACGGATCATCCACCAGATGGAAGAGGGCATCAGTAAACCCAAGCCGAGGTATCAGTTTGAAGAAGGTGATCAGGTCAGGGTAATTGACGGACCTTTCAACAATTTCCAGGGCGTTGTGGAAGAGGTGAAGCCGGATAAGGAAAAGTTGAGGGTGCTCATTACCATCTTTGGGCGATCGACGCCGGTCGAGTTGGATTTCATCCAGGTCAACAAGGTCTGATACGAGCGGATCTCATAAGGCTAAAATTCGGTTGAGACCGTTCAGGGGAACCGGTTGAAGAGAGGTTGTTCATGGCAAAGAAGATCATTGCAACAGTCAAACTTCAGGTGAAGGGAGGTCAGGCAAATCCCTCCCCTCCCATCGGCCCCGCTCTGGGACAGCATGGCGTGAACATCGCAGAGTTCTGCAAATCCTTCAATGCCAAGACGCAGGATCAGATGGGCGTGGTCATCCCTGTGATCATCACCATCTATGCAGATCGATCCTTTTCGTTCATCACGAAGACACCGCCTGCTTCCGTACTCTTGAAGCAGGCAGCAAAAGTCGCGAAAGGATCCAGCCAACCCAGCCGTGAAAATGTGGGGGAGGTCACAAGGAAGCAGGTTGAAGACATTGCAAGAATGAAATTGCAGGATTTGAATGCCTATAATCTTGAAAATGCCATCAAGGTCATTGAGGGCACGGCAAGAAGTATGGGTATTCGAATCGTTTGATCCCATCGAAAGAGGACCGACGGATATGGCCAAGAGAGGAAAGAAGTATCGAGCAGCGGACGATAAAATTGACCGGTCAAAGAAGTACACATTTGCAGAGGCAGTGCAGCTGGCTGTTGATGGTCACTATGCGAAATTTGATGAGACCTTAGATATCGCGGTGCGCCTTGGCGTGGATCCAAGGCACGCGGATCAGATGGTGAGAGGGACCGTCGTGCTTCCCCACGGGGTGGGAAAAACGGTTCGCGTGCTCGTTTTTGCGAAGGGTGAAAAAGAAAAAGAAGCACTCGATGCCGGGGCTGACTATACCGGGGCTGAGGAATACCTGGAAAAGGTCCAGAAAGGATGGCTGGAGTTCGATAAGGCGATTGCCACGCCAGACATGATGACGGTTGTCAGCAAACTCGGGCGTATCCTCGGACCAAGAGGGCTCATGCCTAATGCAAAACTTGGAACGGTAACATTCGATGTGGCAAAGGCGGTGAGCGATGTCAAAGCCGGGAAAATAGACTTCAAGGTCGAAAAGGCAGGAATCGTTCATGCGCCCATGGGCAAAGTGTCGTTTGGAAGGGACAAGCTCATGGGGAACATCTCAGCCTTCATGGATACTATCCTTAGATTGAAGCCACCCTCGAGCAAAGGTTCTTATCTGCGAAGCATTGCCATATCTACAACCCTGGGCCCAGGGATCAAGGTCGACCCCACATATGTGAAAGATCTGGTCACCTAGTATGTGAGTTGTGATGGTACGGCACACCCAATCGCTCCGCGGTGGGTCAACGTGAGAGAAGTCTAATTAGGAGAATGGAGTATTCCCCGTAACTGGGGATAGAAAAACCTCAGGTGGCAGGCTGCTTGCCACCAGGGGGCGGGTTTTGCAGTCGAAGACAGTGGGTGCTGAGTGACCCCTCGATGAATGGCCTCGCGTGGGGTTGCGAACGCTTAATGGATCCGACCTACCGAGACTGAAACGGGTTGATCTTTCGCATCACGCATCCCTGACTTTGGCGCCCCGTAAAACAATTCGGATAGGGAGGGGGTGATCGAACCTTGGAGAAAAAAGAGAAAGAAGCCCTTGTTCTAGACATGTCTGAGCGGCTCAAGAAGGCGCAGGCGACTTTCTTGGTGGATTACCAGGGGCTCAATGTGGAGTCCATGAACATGCTGAGGAAGGAACTGAGGAAAAACCACGTGGACTTCCAAGTCGTCAAGAACCGTCTTTTGAAGATCGCGTCACAAAAGACGGGGACGGAGGCGATCAAGGATCATCTGGTCGGGCCTTGTGCTATTGCCATTACCTACGAAGACGTGGTGGCGCCCGCAAAAATCCTTGTAGAGCAAGCGAAGAAGATTGAAAAGCTTAAGATTAAAGTTGGCCAGATCGGCGGGAAAGTAATGGACTTCGAGAGCATTAATAGGCTGGCTGGACTCCCCGGGAGGGAGGTGCTCCTCGCAAAAGCGTTATCCGCCATGCAGGCCGTTCCGTCATCACTGGTGAGGGTGTTGAATGGAGTGATTCTCAATTGCCTCAATGTTGTGAAAGCCATTGAAAACAAGAAGCAGGGTCAGGGAAACTGAGGAGAAGGACCCTTTGTCATTCATGAGATCAAGGAGGTTGAAAAAAGACAAATGACAGCCAATATCAGCAGACAAGATGTGATCGACTATATAGCCAATATGACCGTTCTGGACCTCTCCGAGTTTGTGAAGGAACTGGAAGAGAAGTTTGGCGTCAGCGCAGCAGCGCCGGTGGCCATGTTTGCGGCAGCACCCGCAGCCCAGGCAGCCGAGGCAGCGCCGGAGAAGACGGAGTTTGACGTCGTTCTAACCGGCTCTGGGGACAAGAAGATACAGGTGATCAAAGAGGTGCGTGCCATCACCGCGCTGGGTCTGAAAGAGGCAAAATCTCTGGTGGACGGGGTCCCCGGGAAAGTCAAAGAGGGTGTCTCCAGAGAGGAAGCGGAGAAGGTCAAAAAACAACTGGAAGAGGCAGGCGCCACAGTGGAGATCAAGTAGCAGGTGCAGCTCCCATGCGGGCTGCCTGGATCGTATGAAACCTTAACCGAGAGGATCAGATGAAATCGAACGATGGTGTGAGTCATCGGGTCAGAAGGAATTTTGGGAAGATCGAGAAGATCATCGATATTCCCAACCTGATCGAGATACAACAGCAGTCTTATGAACGGTTCCTCCAAAAGGACGTTCCACCGGAGCAGAGGAAGGACACAGGCCTTCAGGGTGCTTTCAAGAGCGTTTTTCCCATTAGCGACTTCAGTGGATCCTCCTCCCTGGAGTTCGTCAAATACGCCTTTGAGCCTGCCAAGTACAGCGAAGAGGAGTGCCTGAATAAAGGCATGACTTATGAGGCACCCCTCAAGCTGACGGTGCGTCTCATCGTTTTTGACACGGATGTGACCAATGGGACCAAGAGCATCCGGGATATTAAGGAGCAGGAGATCTATTTTGGAACCATCCCCATGATGACGGGAAGGGGTACCTTCATCGTCAACGGAACCGAGAGGGTCATCGTCAGCCAGCTCCACCGATCCCCAGGCGTGTTTTTTGATCACGATAAGGGCAAAACCCATTCCAGCGGCAAACTTCTTTACTCCGCCAGGATCATCCCGCTGAGGGGGTCATGGCTGGATTTTGAGTTTGATCCTAAGGACCTCTTGTTTATCCGAATCGATCGAAGGCGCAAGTTTCCGGTGACAACGTTCCTAAAAGCGCTGGGATATTCCTCGAAAGAGGTCCTCTCCCGGTTCTATGAGGCCGAGAGAATCATTCACAAAACTGGGGAGTATTTTCGGCCTGTGAAGCTGGAAAATCTGTTTCGGCAGAAGATCGCGAAAGATATCATTCATCCCAAGACCAAAAAAGTGCTCGCCCGAGAGGGCGAGAAGTACACCAAGAGGCTTCACACCATCATCGAAGCAGAGGGGATCTCCCACATTCCTATCACCCCTGATCGTGTGGTTGGAAGAATCCTTGCCAATGACGTGATCGATCCGTCGACAGGGGAGGTCTTGGCGAATGGCAATCAGCCTGTCACGGACGAAATTTTGGAAAAGATGGAGAAAAGGGGGATCAAGGAATTGGATTGCCTCGTTCTGGATGCCGGTGTCGGGCCTACCATCAGGGACACCATGATGCTGGACAAGATCGACGCAACCGATGAGGCGATCCTGGAGATCTACAGAAAGATGCGGCCGAGCAGCCCTCCTACCCAAGAGGTGGCCAACAATTTCTTCGGCGCCCTCTTTTTCAACATTTCCACGTATGATCTTTCACCCGTGGGGCGACTGAAGCTCAATTACCGCCTCAACATGGATGTGCCTCTTGATGTCCGTACCCTTAGACGAGAAGATATCATTGCCACGGTGAAGGAGCTTATCCGGCTGAAGAACTCCGAGGCGATGGTCGATGATATCGACAACTTGGGGAACCGAAGAGTGCGGGCCGTGGGGGAATTGCTTGAGAACCAGTACCGCATAGGCTTGGTGAGAATGGAGAGGGCCATAAAAGAAAGAATGAGTCTCCAGGAAGTGGAGACGTTGATGCCTCATGATCTCATCAATTCCAAGCCTGTTTCGGCGGTGGTCAAGGAGTTTTTTGGGACCAGCCAACTCTCCCAGTTCATGGATCAGACGAACCCCTTGTCTGAGGTCACTCATAAGCGACGGCTAAGCGCCCTCGGCCCAGGTGGTCTGACAAGGGAGAGAGCGGGATTCGAGGTTCGCGACGTCCATCCCACTCATTACGGAAGGATTTGTCCGATTGAGACCCCGGAAGGTCCCAACATTGGGCTTATTGTGTCTCTCAGTACTTACGCAAGGGTCAACGAGTTCGGCTTCATAGAGACGCCCTATCGAGAGGCAGACAACGGCAAGGCAACGAAAACCATCCATTACCTTTCTGCGCTTGACGAGAGGAATTATCCCATCGCGCAGGCGAATGCTCCTCTCGACAAGAAGGGCAATTTTCTCCGGGATGAAGCCGCGGTCCGAATCGAAGGGGAGGCGAGCAAGATAGCGGTTCAGAACGTGAAGTACATGGACGTTTCACCGGACCAGTTGGTCAGCGTGTCTGCTGCCTTGATCCCGTTCCTGGAGCATGATGACGCGAACCGGGCCCTGATGGGGTCGAACATGCAACGGCAGGCCGTTCCTCTTCTGAACGCGAAAGCGCCTATCATTGGTACAGGGATAGAAAGCGTGGTTGCGCGGGACTCGGGAGTGACGGTCATTGCCAGAAGGGATGGAATCGTTGAAGATGTGGACGCCTCCAGGATCGTGATCCGATCAGAGAGTGGGGGTGATGGGGAAGACGAAGTTGAGATCTACAAGCTCATCAAGTACCAGAGATCCAACCAGAATACCTGCTACAACCAGAGGCCTATTGTCAGAAGAGGAGATCGCGTAAAAAGGGGTCAAATCATCGCTGATGGCCCTGCCACAGACCTGGGGGAACTCGCTCTCGGGCAGAATGTCATGGTCGCTTTCATGTCTTGGGGTGGTTACAATTTCGAAGATTCCATCATCATCAGCGAAAGGGTCGTCAATGAGGATACGTATACGTCCGTCCACATCGAAGAATTCGAAGTGGTTTCCAGGGACACCAAACTGGGGAAAGAGGAGATCACCAGGGACATCCCCAACGTAGGAGAAGAGGCCCTGCGAAACCTGGATGACAGCGGGATCATCAAGATCGGAGCATACGTTCATCCGGGTGATATTCTGTCGGGAAAGATCACGCCTAAAGGAGAAACGCAGCTTTCACCGGAAGAAAAACTCTTGAGAGCCATCTTCGGTGACAAGGCGGGCGATGTGAAGGACACGTCGTTGCGTGTGCCTCCAGGAGTGGAAGGGATTATCATTGACACCAAGATTTTCTCAAGGAGGGGGGTCGAAAAGGATCAACGAAGTCTCTCCATTGAGGCAGAAGAAAAAGCCAAGCTGGAAAAAGATAAACAAGACCAGCTTAATATCATACAGAGAAATGCCAGGGCCAAATTGAGGGAAATCCTTCTGGACAAAAAACTGAAGACCAATTTGAGAGAGAAAAAGACTGGCAAACTCATCTGCAGCAACCGGAAGGTGATCAGTGAAGAAGAGATCGAGAAGGTCCCTGTGGAAGCATGGGCAGGGGCAGATCTCAAGGCGTCCATGGACGAGATCGAAAAAATGGAATCCATCGTCGAAAGATGTGTTCACAGGGTGGGACAGATCAAAGCGTATTTCGAGGAGAGGATAGAGAGATTGAGCCAGGGGGATGAGTTGGCACCTGGCGTGATCAAGATGGTGAAAGTCTACGTCGCTGTGAAGAGAAAACTGGCTGTGGGGGACAAGATGGCTGGCCGTCACGGAAACAAGGGTGTCCTCTCGAGAGTCCTCCCCGTGGAGGACATGCCCTATTTTGCTGATGGAACTCCGGTGGACATTATTTTGAATCCTCTTGGAGTGCCCTCCCGGATGAATGTGGGGCAGGTCCTTGAAGCACATCTCGGATGGGCATCCAGTCAACTGGGGAAGCAGGTAGGGCAGCTCTTGGAGGATGTGAAGGATGCCAATGCTTTGAGAAAAAAAATGGGCGATATTTTTTCACCAGAGGAATACAAGACCATTCTCAAAGACATGGATGAGGGAGAGCTCACGCAGCAAGCCCGGCTGATGAAAAAGGGAGTTCCCATGGCCTCCCCCGTCTTTGATGGGGCCAATGAAGAGGAGATCAAGAAGTGTCTCTTGCGTTCTGGACTACCCGTCAGCGGTCAGGCGACACTCTATGATGGAAGAACAGGACAGCCTTTTGATCAGCAGGTCACCGTGGGCGTCCTCTATATCATGAAATTACACCATCTCGTGGATGATAAACTGCATGCTCGCTCCATAGGACCCTACTCCTTGGTAACTCAACAGCCCCTGGGTGGCAAGGCTCAATTCGGAGGCCAGAGGCTGGGCGAAATGGAAGTCTGGGCCATGGAGGCCTATGGCGCCGCTTACTCGCTTCAAGAATTCCTGACGGTCAAATCCGATGATGTCGCAGGAAGAACTCGCATGTACGAGAGAATCGTCAAGGGAAATAACATCCTTGAACCGGGACTCCCTGAGTCGTTCAAGGTTCTTCTTAAGGAATTGCTGGCTCTTGCCCTGGAAGTCCAACTCTTTGAGGACAGCCAGGCATGAGAGGAGTATTCCAGGCAATCACTTAAACACAAAGGAGACGAAGGTGGAAGAACTACATAACTTCTTCGCAAAGCCGAAAGATCCATCCAGTTACAACGCCGTCAAGATTTCCCTTTCTTCACCCGAGAAAATCAGGGAAAGATCTCACGGCGAAGTGCGGAAACCGGAAACCATCAATTACCGTACCTTCAAACCGGAAAGAGATGGTCTCTTTTGCTCCAAGATTTTCGGCCCCATCAAGGATTACGAATGCAACTGCGGCAAGTACAAGAGAATGAAGCACCGCGGTATCGTATGCGAGAAATGCGGGGTTGAAGTCATTCAGTCCAAAGTCCGGCGTGAGCGTATGGGGCATATCGAACTCGCATCCCCGGTGGCCCACATTTGGTTCTTGAAGTGCCTGCCGTCGAAGATTGGGAATCTCCTGGATCTCACTCTCAAGGATTTGGAAAGGGTTCTCTACTTCGAGAACTATATTGTCGTCGATCCGAAGGATACGCCTCTCACCAAAGGAACGCTTCTTACCGATGAACAACTCAGGAGGACAAGAGAAGATTATGGGGACCGGTTCGATGCGGGTATCGGGGCTGAAGCCATTCAGAAACTGTTGCGCCAGTTGAATCTCGAGCAACTCTCGGCCGAGTTGAGGACTGAAATGTTCGAGACGAAGTCGGACGCCAAAAGGAAAAAACTGGCCAAGCGACTGAAGGTCATCGATGCGTTTCGGGAGTCGAAGAACAGACCTGAATGGACCATCCTGGACGTCATTCCTGTACTGCCTCCTGATTTAAGACCCCTGGTCCCGCTCGACGGCGGGAGGTTCGCCACATCTGACCTCAATGATCTTTATCGCAGGGTGATCAATCGGAACAACCGACTCAAGAGACTGCTGGAGCTCAATGCCCCTGAAATCATCGTCAGGAATGAGAAGCGGATGCTTCAGGAGGCGGTGGATGTCCTGTTTGATAATGGAAGAAGAGGCAAAGTGGTGACAGGTGCCAACAAAAGGCCTTTCAAGTCCCTGAGCGACATGCTCAAAGGGAAACAAGGGAGATTTCGGCAGAACCTCCTTGGGAAAAGAGTGGATTACTCAGGGAGATCGGTGATCGTGGTTGGCCCCGACCTCCGACTGCATCAGTGCG
>JAHECH010000118.1:4554-9274 GCA_024641835.1 Deltaproteobacteria bacterium | reverse complement strand
GGGCTGAAAGTCCCTGAGGCCATAAACATGGCCGGGCCCGGTCTGAAAGAGGTCTGCGGCTCCCTCGGGATTCCCCCCGTGTTGCATGTGGGAAGCTGCGTCGATAACGTCCGCATCTTGGTGCTGGCGGCTGCGCTGGCGAATGCTCTGGGCACAGATATCAGTGATCTTCCTCTGGCAGGCGCTGCCCCGGAATGGTATTCAGAGAAGGCCGTCTCCATCGCCGTTTATGTGGTGGCATCCGGTGTCTTCACGGTTCTCGGCCTAATGCCCCCCATCACGGGCAGCATGAAGGTTGTTAAAATGTTCACAGAAGGCCTCAACGGTGCGGTCGCCGCGTGTCTTGCGGTGGAGCCTGATCCTGAAAAGGCAGCCGTCCTGATCCGAGGACATATTGAGAATAAACGCAAGGGGCTGGGACTGCCTTATCTAAAGGTTTAGACCCATCTTGCAAGAAGCGTGAGAAGCAGCAACCCAACGATCGTGTTGCTGCTTTTGTCCGATGCGCATGCGGGCTTGCCGCTATCGCACGCGGTATTCATTGAACTCTGACGGACTTGGACCTTAATGGAGCAGGTTCCATCTTTGTCCGTATATCATCTTTTTCTTCAATATTCTCCGGAGGGCGGTGAATGCAGTCGTAGTTTAGGCCTTCCCTTTGAGCCGCTCTCTATAGAGCGCTCCTTTGAAGAGAAAATGGACAGCATTCAACGGTACCTTCCCAAAGGTCTTACGGAGAAGATCCTCACCCAAAGAGATAAAATCGAGGGCGGGCGTAAGCAGGTCACGGTAATGTTTTGCGACATGGAAGGTTTTTCCAGATGAGATGATAAGATCAGGATGATAAGAACTTACTTTTTCGGACTTTGACTTTACGGGATTCGGTCTTGTATGTCAATGATAAAGCCAGTCCATGATGTTGTGGGTGTGTGTCTTCCGCTGGTATGGGCCAATCGCGGCAGGATTACTTGCCGAAACATGCGTAACGCAGGCGCGAGAAAAATGAGGGTTTTGACGGCCCAGTCGCTTTGGGTGGTGGCCTGCCGCCGCATTCTTCGCTGGGATTTGGGTCTAATGAATGGAAATTTCGGGTATTGTTGAAGAAGGCATCTGATCCCACGTTTGTCCCTTCAACAACCTGCCGGACCTCTTTTTGCTCCGACCACCCCACTGCTTGAAGAAAAACGGTACTTCGGTCGACTGGCAGTTTTCAAGGATGTCTATTACCCATTTCTCTTTCATCGGGCGTGGACGGACTCCTGATTCACCTCCAACTATAACCCAGTCGATATTTCTAAGATCCAGATTAGGAATAGGTCCTAGGAGTGGCTCTAGAGATAGGAATTTGACTTTCGCTCCCGATTGACGGAGATGTTCTATTCGATATGTGTAATCTTGGTTTTCTACGCTTACGCCCATCCAGACATTTGGCGGCCAACAAATGAAGTGGCTGATCTGAGAAAGCCGTTCCGAACGTTTAGTCAACACTTGAAATCTATGCCACTCAGCTTGACGCATTACGTCAAATGCCCGAAGTATGAATTCAAGAGGCACATCTTCGTGAAAGAGATCTGACATGGAGTTGACGAAGACCATTTGTGGCTTTTTCCATTGAAATGGGCGGACAAGCATGTGCTCGTGGGTGGTGACCTGAAAACCGTTTCTATAGTTCGGCTGGCCCATGGCTTTTAAGCGCCGGGCCATAATCTCGGCATAACAATGTCTGCAGCCCAGACTGACCTTTGAGCACCCTGTTACCGGATTCCAAGTAAACTCAGTCCATTCGATAGCTGAGAGAGCCATCTTATCTTACCCCTGAACTGTATTTCTTGAACATGTGCTGAACGATCTTGTCAGCAACATTTTTTTGCCCTCGCAAAAAATAGATAATAGACGACAGCGCCTTTGGAGTTCCGCATCGGCAAGGGGTCCATAACATATTTAAATCCTGCCTCTTCTTTCAAACGAGTGCGGAATGCATCGGCCACTTGGTAATCTGCTGCCTTTTTGAGATCCGGAGGGCCGGATGAGTTCAGACCCCTTGCGATCGTAAGAAACCTTATCTTTTAAATCTATCCGTGAATTCGATCCAGTGAACCGTCAGCGTGATGGCCGTGAAATCTTCTTCCACTTTGCCTTTAAGGATGTATGGCCGCATCTCGTTCAGCATGTGGCAGAACCGATGGTACACTTTCGGGAAGAAGACGGTTTCGTAAAGCCCTGTGGTGTCTTCAAAGGAGACGAATTTCATAGGGTCCCCGTCCTTGGTGTGAACCGTCTTGCCTGTTACCAACCAGCCGACCATGGTCACCTGCTTCCCCACATGGAGATGGAGGTCCCGGGCTCGTACGTAGCTTAATCCTTTCAAGAGTTCCCTGTAACGATCCAGAGGATGGATGGAGAGGAGAAGACCGAGGGTGTCGAGTTCATGTTTGAGCATGAGCGATCGTGAGTAGGGAGGTGGATTAAAATCCACCCCGCCCCCCCTTTTGTCAAGGGGGGAGGAATTTTTTGAGGGGGAAGGGAAGGGTGGTCACCATCAGCGGGGACTGTGTTGCCTGCGAGGGGTTAGGGCGTCTCGCCCGGGAAGCCGACCTGCTGGTCCAGTGCTGCTACCTCGCCCTCGCTGAGATCACCACCCCTGTGCTCGCGTGCCTTGCACGTGACACCATTGCCTGTGCGGATACGGTGGGCCAAATTGCGACACAGGCGGGAGTCAAGCAACTGGTCCTCACGCACTTTCAGCAAAAGTCGGAGGCCATGATGGAAAAACTGGCGCTGGAGGTGGCACATGATTACGCCGGGCCGGTAATACTGGGGCGGGATCTCCTTGAGGTGCTGCTCTAGCAGGGGACACGAAAACGAACCCTATCCAAGCTTCAATAATATAACACACGCAGCTCTGTTTTTCTGTCTTGACAATGGGGAGTATCTCAATCCCCAATCATCATCCAGATGATCTCCCCGGGGCCTCGAAGCGAAGAGCCAGGCGGTGAAAGGCTTGGCCCTCACGATTTCGACAAAGCGGCGCCGGAGCCGGGCGAAGAGAACAAAGAGATCGATGGCGGCTTGTTGGCCACGCGATTAACAGAACTTTCACCCATCATGGGCCTGGAGCCAGCAGATTGCCCCATCACATCTCGTGCAATGCCGTCTCCAAAGAGTACCGTTTCCTTAAGCCGGGGGAGGCGTCTAGTCTTCTTTAAACGGCCTGGCAGACCTCCATGCCTTTGGCTTCTTCCTGAATGAATTTGCCATCGACTTGGGCCTGAAGCCGTCAAGGGGCAGATTCCTTCCAATAGTGGCGCAAAGAGCCCGAACCGCCTCCCCGTCGATCTCGGGGTATTCACGACCATCTGACTCGGTCCAACCACCGGACTCATTTTGTCTCGAGGCTAACCAGCGAGCCAGCATCTCCGCGTATTTTTCGGCCGGCCCGGCCACCGTTCTGAAGGCCAGAACGGCATAGGTGGTGTCCTGGATGTACCCTTGCACACCGTTTTCCTTGTCAACGAGGCTGGTTAGCTCCTCTAAGAAATACAGGACCGCATCTTTGTACTCTTCGTAGTATCCACAACCCACCAGGGCTCGAATCGCTCCGGCCAGATTCAAGGCATACCACCCGGTATCGTCATCGTAGTAGAACTGGTTCTGGTAATCAGCCAGTATCTCAGCCGCCCCGTCGGCCCAAGGCTTATCCCCGGATTGATAGGCTGCCTCGAGGAAGAAGGCCATGTCCCAGGCACTGGGCCTATTGATGTTGTGAAAGTGGCTATCCAGATCTCCCGCGGTCGGCCAGAAGCTGCTCAGGTTGTACCATTCAACGGTGGCCCTGTACGCATAATAACGATCACGAGAGACCGTGGCCAGTTGGTGCAGGAATACGATATCCGGGGCTGTGGTTCGTATGTAGTATTTGGTTTCGGTTGCAGTCAGTCCCAGATGTTTCAGAATGAAGTCAGCTGCACCCTTTGCAGCATCCAAGTAGGCGGGATCTTTCACGTCGCGAAAGGCTTCGACCAGCCCGAGAGCGGTGACACCGGTCAGATTGGTCGCATTATCGGTGCTGCCGATGTACCAATACCAGGTTCCCTCCCAACCCGAGTCCGTTCTTTGAAGTTCAACGATCCTGTCGGCACCAGACCGAATGCCCGGTATGATCGGGTTCTTCTTTGCCAAGGACATCGCCCCGTCGAGGGCAAGAAGACACGCCAGCGCGACTATGGTGATGATCATAGACTTCCTTTTCATCATGGCCTCCTTTCCTTTTGGCAAGTTTCCTTTTTCCTGGTTTATCCATGTGAGGAATACACTACGTAACCCCATGACCGGCTCCGAGGTTCACGTCTGCCAGAAATCGCTTGTAGGTGAGGTGATAAGAACTCGCTTTTTCTGGAACAGAGGATAGGGGATTGTAGCCTTGTGTGTCAAGGTCGAACGTCAACTGGGAGTGACCACATCGGCCATAGCCCAGATTCTGAAACGTCGAAAGTGCAATTAGTAAAGAACGTCCCCTAGTCCCGTCAACATTCTGAACAAAAAATCGGCAGAAAAGGAAGACTCTGCCTACCTGAAGGCGAGCGCAAGATTGCTCGGCCGGGATATTGCGGCAATGGCAAAGCATGAGACCCGGGAAAGGCTTCTTAACATACTGGAACGTGAGACAGGGGAGAGAGACCGCTACAGGCTCGTTGAGGAAATGATGGACATCCACGCTGGG
>JAHECH010000118.1:0-4544 GCA_024641835.1 Deltaproteobacteria bacterium | reverse complement strand
TGGGTCCGGCGCGGATTTTGAAGAGAATCGGGTCCTGTCCGAAGAACTCAAGGCCGGTATTCTGGAAGGACCCGGAATGGGGCGGTAGAACCGTAACCTCGAGTTGACTACCGCGATTGCTGGCATCTTTGTTGCTAAAATAAGTTCAATCTGTATAATACTGGCGCAGACTTACTAAAAATTCTCTCATTAATCGTCAGATACCTTACCGATCAGAAATGTCATGGGCCTATCCGCAACCGTTTCCGGGATAGAGAGAAAACGAGAGGCTTGGTATGGTAGGCAATAGCGAATTCAAAGGCGAGATCGTAGTGGCCTCAAGAATTGTGGATTATCTCAGTTCAGGGTTATACGAATCACCTGCAGCATGTCTGAAAGAACTGGTTAATAATTCGTTTGACGCTGATGCCACAAGGGTTGACCTCTTCATAAAACCCGATGCTGACAGGATAATAATTGAGGACAACGGCTGCGGAATGAACAGAGCAGATTTTGTGAAGCACTTTAGTAAGATAAGTGAGTCGTACAAACGAGATGATTCGGAATATACCACTTCGGGCCGCCCTAAAATAGGCAAAATTGGAATTGGATTCATCGCAGCAAATGAAATTTGTGATGTAATGGAAATTGTCTCAACCAAAGCCGGTGACAAAGAACTTTTGGAAGTTTCCATTAACTTTGATCTGATGCGAAGGGACCCAATTGAACGACTGCGAGATGGCTCTGATATCGCTAAGGCAGATTATGTGGGGAAGATAAGCGAAACTGAAAAAGACACACATTTTACACAGATTTTTCTGAAGAAAATCAGAGGAGAAGCTAGGGCAATACTGGCAGGTGCTAGAAAAAGTGAATTCGTTTCAGGTATGAATTCTCTTTATGGCTTAAAGCCTGAATCGATTCTGCAAAGATTAAAAGACAAGAACCTAAAAACGTGGTCCAACTTTGATGCATATTCAAATAACGCTTTGGAAATTGGATTAAATGTTCCAGTCCGCTATCATGATGAGTGGATACCGGCAAGGTCGCGGCCAAAGGTTTCAGATATCGAACAGCATGTGTTCAGCTTGGACTTCAAAGTCTTTATTGATCGGAGCGAGGTCAGAAAGCCGATCGTATTTTATCCTGATGGCAAGTCACTCATAAGTAAGTTTGCATTCCAGGGCAAACATGTAGCTGCGGATGGATATTTCTACGCTCAGCATGGTGCTATAAAACCTCAAGAACTCCAAGGTCTGCTTATTCGCATTCGGAACGCCGCAGTTGGGGATTACGACCCTAATTTTCTCGGCTTTTCATCTAGCCTTGGGCCATTATTCCAATCATGGATTTCCGGGGAAGTGTTGGCAGACGATCGTCTTGAAGATGCTATGAACATTGACCGTCGCACCCTTCGAATAGCTCACCCTGCCTACGAAGAGTTGCAAGGAGCTATCCATAAGCATCTTGCTGATTTGATAAAGCGTGTTCGATTGGAAATCTATGGGGCTGGGAGTGAAACAAGAAAAACAGAACAAGCAATAAATGTTCAAAAGAGAATAATTAGTGTTGCCAGCCACGAGATTGAAAGGGTGGCACCAAAGGCGGCAAAAAAAATCAGAAAGGCTTGGAAAGATGCAACTAGAGATGAAATTGGGCGGGAAAGACTTCTTCGAAAATTCACTGTGGATCAGTTCTATAAGATAGTCGTCGAAGTGGCAGGAGAAATCATGTCTCCTTCACAATTAGAGCAGTTCATCAATCGATTGACGGAGCGTTTACGGAAATGAATCCAATACGCCCAGTCGATCTGGCAATGGCAGAAAATAGACCAGAGAAAAAAGCTGTCAGGAATCTCTGGCTTGAGGAGGTCAGGGCAATTGCTCAACAAAACCCAGGTGGTAATGAGCCCTGGTATCTTTCACTCCCAGGTTCTGAAGGACTTGATATCCAAATGTTAATCGAGGATGGCTTAATTTCCCTGACAGAGGTTAACTCAATAGCCGAGAAGGATCAAGGAAAGGTAGTGGCCGTAGAATCCAGCAATCGGGCAGTTGCTGCACTGCAGAGGAAATTCGTAGGACTTCAAATTAGGGAGGTAGACTTTCGCTCCCTTATTAGGGCGGAAGGGGTTTTTAGATGGCCTGAAGGAGATGACGAAAAATTCTGCCGGGCACGGGTAGTCAACCTAGATCTTAATTGCCCCCTGGAAGCCGATATAGATGATCGAAATGTAACCTTTCGGGTTCTGGCATGGATTGAAAAACTATGTCATATCCATGCGAAACCTCCACGATTAGACTGGACCCTTTGCCTCACCCTGCACGGCGAAATTGCCTGGCCTGAAGACGCAAATCGCTATGCTCAGAAATTCCTTCGTGAGAACTTAGGGCGAGAGCCTTTTTTTGATGAAGGATGCAGAGCCTTTTTTGGAGCGGACTTATATGAAGCGACTACAGGGGAGATCGCTGCTAATTTTAATGACTTTGATAGGACCGAACAGCAAAAGATTGTAATGGTGCTAGTCCCCAAAATTATCTCCAGACTCGTGCATGACAAAGGCTGGCGAGTAAGAACTGAAAGAAATCTGCGCTATGGAACTGGCCAACATGCGCCAATGGTAACATGGATTGTAAAATTTACCTGGGACCAAGAAGCGCTGGCTGAGCCTGATGCCAATTATTGCGAAGCGTTGCGGAACATATTCTCAGGGGCAGGCGTAGTGACTGGCGAAGGCGAGATTACGTAAGGGAATTGGCATAAATGGAGTATTTCAATGGGAAAAAGATTTCTTACATGGAAGAAGAATGTTCCAGCGCCTTACAGAAAATGGAAGGATGGCGTTTTAGTATGCTGCGACGCAAATGAATTTCTAAGTGGAATGCGAGATGAAATTGCAGACATTGTGTTTCTTGATCCCCCCTTCAACCTAGGGAAAAAATATGGGAATCGCGGCGCTAAAGCCGATTTAATGGATGAACAAGATTATATTAGTTTCATCCAGGAGATATTGCTTGGATCAGTTCGTGTTTTAAAAAAAGGTGGTGCACTTTACCTATATCACATACCTCAGTGGGCGGTTCGGTTAGGTAGCTTTCTAGACAAGAAAATGTCATTTAGGCATTGGATTGCGGTTTCAATGAAAAATGGATTTGCTCGGGGTGACTTCCTGTATCCTGCTCATTATGCTCTTCTATATTTTACAAAGGGGAAACCGACTTCCTTCCATCGCCCCAAATTACCCCCTCCGAAATGCAGGAAATGCAACGAATATATAAGGGATTATGGTGGGTACAAGCAGTTTGTAAAGGAGGGAATAAACCTTACGGATATCTGGGAGGACTTGAGCCCAGTCCGACACCGCAATAAGAAGAACCGCCTAGAAAATGAATTGCCCTTGGAACTGGTGCGGCGTGTCATCCAGATTAGTGGAAAAAGGGGCGGAGTATTCGTAGACCCATTTGTTGGATCGGGCACAAGTATAGTCGCAGTTGCCGAGTCCGGCATGCGGTTCCTGGCTTGTGATCGGGAGTCCAATTGTTGTGACATAGCCGCTGGGCGACTATCTAGTTTCAAGGCGGGGAAATAGGAAAATAGGTAGATTATGTGTGAATGTAATTGGAGACCTCCAATTGTCCTCCTGCCAAAGATAGGGGGATCACGTCTTGATTTAGCGTGGTTTACGACTTGTGTGGAGATGTTTTCGATGAAGGGGTGAGGTCTCAGTTTGAGAAAGTGCAGACCAAAACCAGCGGGGAGTTGGTCACGGAAAGGTCTGCGATGAAGAGTGATCCGCGGCAACGCGTTCAAATCCCCAAGCCTCTCGGATATGAAGCCAAACCGCCAAGCAATTGCAGTTCAATGTAGCCACAAATATCCCGGCTGCGAGCACTCCTGCCTCATTGGATATATCCATGTGTGGACTCTGGTTCAGCGGTTCGTTAGAGGATCTCTGGGACGAGCATCCAGACCACGGACCATTGGGCTTCCCCACCCTTTTCGAGACAGACCACGCCCCCCTGCTGGAAACTCACAACCGGGACCGATTCGGTGCCGGTAATCAGGATGGAGGCAAGTTTGCCCAGGTGGGGCAGATGTCCGATGATTAGCAGATCTTTCTTGGCCTCTTTGATGTGACCGGCGATCTCCTTTACATCGTCTAGGGGAGAAAGGCCATCCCTTTGGACGAGCGCCAGGCCAGGATTCAGCCTGGAAATCATGATCTCGGCGGTCTGTCTGGCACGGGTCTTTCCGCTGTGAAAGGCCTCCTCAATCCGAACGCCGAGTTGATTGAGAAAGTCCGCCATCTTCTCCACGTCCTTTTTCCCCTGATCTGACAGGGGCCGGTCAGGGTCTTCCTCTTTGGCGACCGGCCTGCCATGCTGCATGAGATAGAGTTTCATCATCATCTCCCTTTGGCGTGGTCAAGTAGGACACAATGTACCAGAGAAGAGATAGGAGGGTCAACACGGAGACGGGGACGTCCGTAACTGGATGATTAACTTGACTTATTGTCCATAAAGGGGTAGGAAGCATTCATGCGACGAGTAGGTCGTTTCGATGCC
>JAHECH010000117.1 GCA_024641835.1 Deltaproteobacteria bacterium | reverse complement strand
CAACTATGATGTGGACTTTATTCACTTAACAACCCAGATCGCAAAACATGTTATCGTTCAGTATCTCAACATCATTAACCAGGAACAAGTTTCCTCTTGACATGCCATTTGGCAATAACTCAGGCGGGCCAGCCCGGGAGACTTGGAACGAAAGAAAATGCCCATGCTCCCCTAACTCGTCACTCGTCGCTTTCTTTGGTATCCCCTCTTTGAGCATCGCTCTTCTTTGACCATGCCCCTTCAATCTTGGCGACCAGTTCGCCAATTTCACAAGGTTTGGTCAGATAATCATAGGCACCCAGTTTGATCGCTTCCATGGCTGTGTCAATGGAGCCATGGCCTGTGAGGATGAGCGTTTCTGTGAAGATACCGAGCTTCTTGACCTGCCTAAGGGTCGTTATTCCGTCCATGCCGGGCATCTTTAAGTCAAGCACCATCACATCGAAGGTCTGGTCCTGAAGAGCTTGGATAGCGGCATCACCGCTGTTGACCGCGGTCACCTTGTAACCCCTGTTGGTCAGGAGTTTTGCCATGTTGTTGGTGAATACCACTTCATCATCCACCAACAGTACCTTGGACCCTTTCATCTTCGCCCTCCTTTCGGTGAAGAACCCCGTGCTTCCGCACGGGGCATTCTGGCTTTTTCACGTAACCGGCCACGGGAAGCTTTATGACATTTCTGCCGCGCCGACCCTTTCCTGAACCGCCTGGGGTGGTATGCGAGGCAATACGATCGTGAATTCAGTTCCCTGTCCCACTTCACTCTTCACCGATATGGCTCCACCCAATCGCTGGATGATGCTGTAGCAGATGGCCAAACCGAGACCCGTTCCCTTGCCCACGGGCTTTGTCGTGAAAAAGGGATCGAATATCTTTTTGAGGTTTTCCTTTGGGATTCCTGCCCCTGTATCGGCAACCGTCACCTTCACCCTTTCATTGACATCGTCCGCCTCTGTCTTGATATGTATCGTTCCATACGGTTTGCCGTCATGCGCGTCGATGGCGTTCGTGATGAGATTCAGGAAGACCTGCTGCAACTGAGAAGGATCTGAGAGGACCGGCTTCAGGTTCTGGTCGAAGGAGGTCATGAATTTGATCCCTCCTGACCTCGCCTCCCTCTCCATCAACTCCACGACCTCACTCAGGAAACCGTTCAGATCCACTGTCTCGATGACCGACCTGGTACGCCGGGAAAACCGCAGGAGGTTGTGGGTGATGCGCTTGCAGCGGTTCACCTGGGCATCAATCTGGGCGAGGGAGTTGACCAGTTCCTTCTTAAAGTTGTCATCGAGGCGAGGCGTCCATTCGGCCAGATCCAGCAAGATCTGTCTTTCTGTGAGAACGATGGCAAGGGGATTGTTGATCTCATGGGCCACGCCCGCGGAAAGCTCGCCCAAGGAGGCCATCTTGCCCGCCTCCAGGAGCTGTTGATTCAATTGATCCGCCTCCTCGTCCCTCTTTCTTATCACACTGATGAGATGCCTTGTGACAAGAACGCTGACAATCAAAATCGTCAGGGCGCTCAAGTGAAGGAAAATCAGTGTGGCGTAGTTGGCGTAATTGACTTCATCAAACGCCTCCGAGTAGTCCTGTTTAACAACGAGCATCCAGCGGGGTTCCTTGAGCCAAGCGGTGGCCATGATCTCCTTGCGAGGCCTCTCGTGCGATTCTTTTCCTCCCGCTTCAATCGTTTGAACCCTGATGCCTTCATGGTAAGTCTCAAGCGGCAAGGGCGACTTTTCCATGATCTTCCCGCTGATCCGAGGGCTGGTCTGGTAGTACCCCTCCGCATTGACGAGATACACTTCGCCCGTCTTCCCAATTCTCACGTTTTCCACAAGGGAGCGGAAAACTTCCGTATCCACTGTGGCCCTCAGAATCCATTTCTTTCCATCCTCCTGACGGGTAATGGCTATGATAAAGTGAGGGACTTTTCGAAACCCTGTGAACATGTCACTGATGTAGAGGCCTCTTTCCATGACCTTCTTGAACCAGAGAGCTTCTGAATAGTTCTTGTCCATCAAATCGTATGGTCCAACATAAGCCAGGTGCATGCCCTGTTCGTTAATGACCCCCAGGTCCATGATGGACCCGGCTTCCTGGTTCATGACCTCGAACACATGAGCCAAATTCGTCATCTGCCCCAGGTACTCTTCAGAATGGGTTTGAGCGATGAGGTGGAGCTTGGAGCTCCGTTCCTTCAAGAACAGTTCGATGATCTTCCGGTGATACTCAACCTGGTTCTCGAATGAGCTCGTCAGCCGGGCCTTGGCAAATCTCGTATAATGAATGTTGATAGCCCAGCCCACAAGAAGAAGGGGAACAAGGGAGCAGACCAGCGTAATCAGGATGAACTTCCGATGTAGCCTGCCATAATACTCCTTGCGCATCGCTTCTTCACTTTTTGGAGTGGCCCTCTGATCCACTGTACCTGACTGGCGCATGTTCATTCTCTTTCAAGGATACATCGGATTCGTAACGTGCAGTTTCCCAACGGCTCATTTCCTCCCGTGCCGAGAGCCGAGAGAACATCCCATGATTTCGCTCCCCGACAGGGCTCGGGGTCTTGGGAAAAGCAAAGATATCCTTTTTTTATTGAATTCAAGATACATGCCAAATGGGACAGAGTGAAGCGGGGATCAAGAAGATCTCAACCCATGGCAACGCTAGCCCTGGACATGCCTTGAGACAAGAAAATCATTGGGAGAGGCAGGGCCTCGAATCTGCAAGTACATGGATTCATGACATTCTCGCCCCGAATACGCGGCTGCAGAAAAGCAGCATCGAACTGAGGAGAGGTTTCTGAAGCGGCTTTCACGCTCCACTGGCTCCGTCTTGTGTTTTCCTCCTCAAACCAGAAAGGGGGTGTCATCCCCGAGGAGACGAAGCATGGAAACTGGATTTTTCACTGCTCCTGAATTGTCTTGGATGTTTGTTTCAAAAAACATATAATGCCACCCGGCTGATCACTTCTTCGCCCTCAGGGGGTAACAAGAGGCGAATGTCTTTTGTTTTCATTGGTTCCACCGGAGACCGCGCAGGCCACAGCCTGATCACCTGGACCATAGCCCGAAAGCTCCTGGGAAAAGGCCTGAGAGTGGGCTTTGTGAAACCTTTCGGAACCAATCCTTTCTATGTGCAAGGTTCGTGGACTGACCATGATGCTTACCTGTTCAGAGAGGTACTGAAGCTTCACGAACCGATGGAACGCATATGCCCCTATCTGGTCTCGGATGAAACATGGAGGCAGAAGGGAAACGATGAAATCATGGAGGAGTTCAAATCCCTTGCCCAGGAGCTTTCCGAAGACAAGGACGTCCTCCTCATCATGGGTTCCAAGCACATCTTCTTTGACGACGCCGCGTGCCCGATCCCGGATATTTCTTTCATCCCTGAACTCAAAGCCAATTTTCTTCTGGTTCATCGATACCGAAAGATCTCAAGGTCCATTTACTCCATCCTCTCCGTCAGCTCTCTCTTGAGGGAAAGACTTAAGGGCATCATCGTGAACCGTGTGCCTCCCAACGAGATCCATGCGATCCGGAGTCAACTGGTTCTATCCCTCAGGCAGAAGGGCATTCCTGTCACCACAGCCCTTCCCGAGGATCCTATGCTATCCTTCAGGAGTCTTCATGAGGTGAATGACGTGCTCTCGGGCGAACTCTTGTTTGGAGAAGAAAAACTGGGCAAACCCATCGGAGGGATCACCGTGGGTTCTGCCGATCTCACTGGTGAACTGGGCCTTTTCAGGAGAGCCTATAACAAGATTATCCTCTTGGAGCCCCCTGCCGCCGGCCTTCAGGCGTCCGAATCTCCGCGCCCGGTGGCGGCGATCCTCCTGACCAGCGGCCGGAATCCAGCGCCTCAGCTTTTGCAGGCCGCCAAAAGGGCGAAAGTCCCCCTCATGCTGGTGAAGCACGACACATTTGCAGCCATGGAGCTTCTGGAACAGAGCACTTCGCACCTCTCTCCGCAGGATGAGATCAAGGTTCACCGTTTTACGGAAATGATGGACCAGGACGGAGCCCTGGAGCGGCTGTTCCAGTCCCTCGGAATTTCCGCACCCTAGTATCGCGTCTCAGAAATTCATTGAATGAGTCCCCTGTGCGGCCCCACCCTGCCGGGAGGCGGTCTCTCAGAGCCGCAATATCGCCTTAATGACCTTCCGAGGGGTCGCCCGCATCCCCTGTGTACCGGGGGAGACGTGCACTCCTGACGGGGCTGGAGGAGCGTTCCGCATTCGCGGAACTTGAGGAGCGTGCCGCCTAAGCGGCATTCGAGGAGCGCGAGGCTTGAGGCAAAAGCAGAAGCGGGATGAAAAAATTAGCTTCTTTTCTTCAATGAATGGATAAGGCCATGAAGTTTGCGATCAACGTTTTCGGCTTTTTCTCTGATTTTCACCACACTGTCATCGACAATTAACCCTCTTCTGTTCAAGCCCTCCACCAAGGTCAACAATTCAAAAAGCGATCCCTCCGAAATATACAGAAACTGTATAAATTCCTTCTTGTACTGCCTACCTTTCCCTTCGGCAATGTTCTGTGCAACACTCGTTACAGCCGCTTCAGCTTGGCCGATGACCCTCACATATTTGTTTGAAGGCAGAGATTCCAGAAGGTCCATGCGAGCATTAACCCTCAAGGCCGCAGGCCGCTCCTCAAGTCTTGCTTCGGCAAGATGCTCCGGCGGGCATGGACGCCATTTTTTCAGTTCCAAGTCTCCCGGCCTGGTCTTTTCAGTGACTTATCCATGGGGGAGTTCTGCCCCCTCCCGCTGTTCCCCTCGACTTCGCTCGGGGCCAGGGGTTTCCCCCATAGATAAGTCACGAAAAGGACAGCGGCCTCCCGCCAGTCACTACAAAAATGTCACCCATACCCGCCAGATCCGAGCACCTCGCTTGGCCTTTTCCCTCAAGGGCTGCTTTGTAGCCCGATCCTCAAGTCCCGCATAGCGGGACGCTCGTCAAGTTCCGCGAATGCGGAACGCTCCTCGAGCGAAGCGCTCCTAATTTTGAACGTTTCTAATGTTTTTTTTGGCCGAGAGCGTCTGAGCCGAGAGCGTCTGATACGATTCCTAGAAGTTTATCGGGTGAGATCGGTTTGGACAAATAAAGGTTGGCGCCCGCTTCGAGGCCTTTGGCCCTGTCTTCATCACGGCTCTTTGCCGTCAAGAAAATCACCGGCGTTTCTTTGTACTTTTCTTTTTCCCTGATCCGCTCACACAGCTCGTACCCATCCATCTCGGGCATGATCACATCGAGCACGAGGAGGTCATACCCGCCCTGGTCGAGCTTTTGCAGGGCTTCCGTGCCGCTGGTGACCGTTTGCACCTCATACCCCTCGGGTTTCAGCAGCTCATCGAGGGCCATAAGGACCATTTCATCATCATCCACCACCAGGATACGTTTTGCCATTCCCTCACTCCTTTCGAGATTCTTGAACTGGAAGAATAATCCGGACCTCCGTCCCCTCTCCCGGTCGACTTTTGATTTCGAGCCTTCCCCTATGTGCTTCGATGATGCTGAAACAGAGGGACAGGCCGAGACCGGTCCCTTTTCCCACCGGTTTCGTACTAAAGAAGGGTTCGAGGACTTTGTCAAGGATTTCTGGAGGAATTCCTATCCCCGAATCTTTCACGGTGACCACCACCGACGGAGGCCTCCCATCTTGTGCAAGGCTGGATGTGATGGTCAGTTCCTTCTTGAGCCCTTTGGAATCTTCCATGGCATCCCGAGCATTGGAAATCAAGTTCAGGAAGACCTGTTCAAGCTGGTTCGGGTCACCGAGAATTTTCGGAAGCCCCCCGGAGAGATTGCGAACAATGGAGATGCCGTGGTTGAGCAACTGCTGGCCCGTGATCATCAGAGCGTTCTCCACCGGCTGATTGACGTCGATCTCCTGAAATTCCGGCTCCGTCTGCCTCGAGAAATCCCTCAGGTGATCGACGATTCTTGCGATTCGATCATTGCACTTACGAATGAGCTCTAATCGCTCCCGTTCCGGCCAATCCGGAGGGAGCTTCTTCATTATGACATGAAGGACCGTCTGCGATGCCATGAGCGGGTTGTTGAGCTCATGGGCGACCCCTGCCACCAGCTCACCCAGCGCCCTCATCTTGGAAGCTTCAACGAGGCGCGCCTGAGCCGCCTTGAGTTCAGCCTCAAGGAGCTTCTGCGCGGAGATGTCCTTGAAGATGCCTGCGGTTCCAATGATCTGGCCTTCCTCGTTTCTCAGGAGAAAGAGCGATGTCAGGATGGTCAGTTCTTTGCCATCCCGCTCTCTCACCTCCATCTCATAATTCTCCGCCCTCTCAATTTCTTTCAGGAGTTTCATCACCTCTCTCGCCTGCTCGATCCCTTTCACATAGAAGCGAGAGATATGACTCCCGATCACCTCTTTTCTCTTGTACTGAAGCATCTCCTCCATGGCACGGTTGACGTAGGTGAGTTTGCCCTTCAGATCCGTGGTCAGGATGCCGTCCACAGAGCTTTCCATGATATTTTCCAGAAATTCCTTCGTCTCCCTGAGCTGTCTCTCAAGGCTTTTTCTTATGGTGATGTCCCGGATGATTTCAACAAACCCTGCCGTCCGGCCTGAAGGGTCCATGATGGCCGTCACGGTGGTGAAAGCGGGAAATCGCTGCCCGTTATTTCTCACGCGGGTCATCTCCAGTTCACATACCCCTTCGGCTCTCGTCCGTTTAGACATCTGCTCTTGGATCCCTCTCTCTCGATCTTCCAGGAGAATCGTGATGCCTATGTTTTCCTTTCCAACAACTTCTTTTTTCTTAAAGCCGAAAAGCTTTTCCGCCCCTTTGTTGAACTCCATGATCTTTCCGTAGAAGTCCAAAGCGATGATGGCATATTCGGTGGCACTGTCGAGAATGCTATTCAGAAAGCGCGAGATTTCCCGATACTTTTCTCTCGATTCCTTAAGTTCCTGCGTCCTCCCTTCCACCATCTTTTCCAGGTTCGAGGTGTAGTTCTGGATCTGGCCTATCAATCTGTTGAAGGACGTACCGAGGACGCCAATTTCATCCGCGCCGTGAACCTTCACCCTCTGAGAAAGGTCCCCTCCCACCATCTTGGTGGTCACCTCCGTGAGCTCCTGGATCGGCTTGGTCAGGACTTTAGAAAGGGTGAGGGTAAGAAATATGGACAAGACAAGGGCAATGAGAACCATCACGAGAAGGGACCGCTCTGTCACATGAAGCTATCGATAGACCTCTTCCTCATAAGTCCCTGCTGCGATGATCCAGTCCCACGGTTTGAAGTACACGTACTTGAGGATCTTTTGTCTCGGCTTCGTTTCTCCCAGTTCGGGATTGATCCAGGGGTAACGGATGGTCCCCTCGTATCCTGCTTTGTGAGACAGGGCATCACGGATTATGGCGCGGATGTACTCAAAACCTGAAGAGTCCCTGGAATTGAGGATGTTCTCCCCTTGTTTTGCAGGGTGAATGATCAAGTTGCCCCGGCTGTCCATGATATAGACATATCCGGTTTCTCCCACTTTAATCTGTTTGATCTCAGCCTCAAGGGAGAGGGATCCCTGCTCCTTGACGCCCACATAGAGGGCGCCGATCACAGCCCCTTCCTTGTCCTGGATTGGTTCATACGCCGTGATGTACCAGTCGTCCACCACGTAGGCTCGGCCTTTGTAGGGACGGCCTGAGAGAATCGCTTTTGTAACGGGGCTATCCGCAGGGATGAAGGTTCCAACTCCGCTCTTCCCGTCTTTACCGATGACATTGGTGGCAATGCGCAGGAGACGATCCCCTTCGATCTTTTGGAAGATGGTGCATGTGCCGCCCACCAGCTTCTGAACCATATCCACGAAATGCTTATTCCCCGTGAGAACGGTGTCCCCCAGTTTCCAGAGAGGCACCTCCACATGGATAACCTCATTGGTGAACTGGTTGACAGCGTCAAAGGGGACCTTCTCTTCCGGGAAAATGCTGATTCTCTGACCCGACCCGAAGATCACCTGACGCGCCACATTCAGGTCAGAAACGACTTTGCCTTGAATGATCTCCTGCTCCACCTTGCACATGGAATAGATGCTCGTCACAAGGTGCGCCAGGTCTTCTTCTGAGAGACTTCTGAGGGCTTTTCCGAAACGATCCAGAGAAAGGTAGGCGACGGCGACGAGAGGAACCAAGACCAGGAAAAGGGTCACGCTTACAAGTTTTGCTCGGATTCGGAGGTTTCGAAAAGAAGGAATGATCACATTGATCCTCTGTAGACGGCGGCTCTTCTCACCCCATCTGCCAGAAGCAGGGGAGCAACGAGTCGGAGTTGATGACCGGCTCAACTCCTATCATTTCAGAATTCAGGAACGTCCAAAAGTGCTTGACAGTTACATTGAGAAGTGGTCTAGCGGGCATGGGCACATTTCTTTCGTTCCAAGCCTCCCGGGCTGGTCTTTTCTCCGACTTATCTACAGGGGAGTTCTGCCCCCTCCGTCGTTCTCCACTTCCTTCGGAAGCGGAGCCGCGGTTTCCCCCACAGATAAGTCGCGAAAAGGACGGCGCCCTCCCGGCAGTCACTTCAGAAAAAGCCCATGCCCGCACACCCCGGGCCGGGACACCCGGTGTTCTGTAAACTGGATGAGATCAAATCATGCAAATACTCTTGAGCGACACCTAAAATTTATTAAACACAAACATCGTTGGCATGTAAAGCCAATTGTTGGCGGGGGGTACCAGCAGCGCTGCGCAAAAGCGCAGATGGAGGAGCGCTTCGCTTGAGGAGCGGCCCGAGGGACCAGAGGAGCGTTCCGCTTGAGGCAAAAGCAAAAGTACAAAGTCAGCCAGATCAATGGGAAGCTACCAAACTTGATCTTCTCATCACCCTTCCACTCGCAGGCTGCTCAAAAACATCCAGATACAAGGCGGGCATTTTAGTCACGAGTTACGAGTAACAAGTAACGAGAGCAACATTACTACTAGGAGCACCAAACTGTTTGCATGGCGTACCACTTGCGTGGCCTAAGCATGAGGGACATGGGCTTTTTCTGAAGTGACCGGCCCTGTTGAATAGGGTTCCCTTCGGGAAATTCAACAGGGCTGGCGGGAGGGCGCTGTCTTTTCACGACTTATCTGTGGGGGAAGACGCGGGAGAAATTGCCTCAAGCGAGGCGAACCCGAGCGGTCCTCAAACGGAACGAAGTGGAGTGCTCCTCGAGCGGCGCTGTGGCGCAGCGCTCCTCAAGGCCGGAGGCCGCTAGTAGACAGGATCGGGGAAGGTAATCATATTCCGGGGATTATCCAGCAT
>JAHECH010000780.1 GCA_024641835.1 Deltaproteobacteria bacterium | reverse complement strand
CCTATGCCGCCACCGTAGCCGATGCCCATACTAAAGGCCCCTGTGGGCCGCTCTTTCACATTGATATTCAGATTGATCAGGTCATCCTGGCTGCCCTGCTTTGTCTGCATATCAACATCCTCAAAGTAACCCACACGCTGAAGGTTTCTCGTACTCTGCTGAATCCCTTCGGCTGAATAAAGCTCCCCTTCGTATACCTCCAGCTCACGGCGGATCACGTTGTCTCTTGTGCTGGTGTTCCCAGCGATGGTAATCCGCTCAAAGCGAACCTTTTTCCCCTCCGTAATCCTGTACGTGATGTTGACGAGATGGTTCTTGTCATCCTCTTGTGTGACGGGGACTACGTCCGCGTAAGCATACCCTTGATTTGCGTAAACATCTTTGAGGGCAAGGACATCCTCGCGGATGACCTTTCGATCGACGAATTTGTCCTTCTTGATTTTTGTCAACTTGAGGAGTTCATCCGCAGGTTTGATCAGGTCCCCCTCAACCTTGACTTCATTCACTGCGTAGCGTTCTCCCTCGGTCACTTCAATGGTGATGATCAATCCCACGCCTTCCTGGTAGGTGACCTTGGGCTCCCCGACCTTAGCCCTTATGTAACCCTTGTTTTGATAGTAAATGGTCAGTTTCTGAACGTCGAAGTCCAATTTTTTCCTGTCCAGAACCCCTGAATCCGTGATGAAGGAGAAAAGCCCTTTCTCGCTCGTGTCCATCACTTTCTTCAGTTCCTTGGCGGGAACAGTCGTATTTCCCACGAATTCTATCCTTCGAATATAAACCTTCTCCCCTTCAGTAATATCATAAGTCAATGCCACTTCGTTGCGAGGCAGATCCTCGACCTTATCCTTGATCTCCACGTTGTAATAGCCCTTCTGCCGGTAGTAGTCTTTCAGGCGGTTGACGCTCTGCTTCAGGATAGAATACTGCTTAATGCCGGATTCCTTGCTCAGATCCTCATTTTTTATTTTCTTGTTGCCGGTAAAGGTGATTCTTCCAATGGATCGCTTTTCAACCACCTGGAAAGTCACGATCTTACCTGAAGGGCCATCTTCAGTCTGAATTCTTACGTCGGTGAAAAAACCCATCCGGTAGATGGCCCGCAGGTCCCTGTCCAGCTTGTCATAATCCAGTTTTTCCCCTTTCTTGCTCTCCACCACAGCGAGAATCGCTTCTGCTTCAATGCGCTGATTTCCTGTCACCCTGACGGAATCAATCTGCTCTACGCCGGCGATCTGGTTGAGCAGGCTCTCAACAGATTTGTCTACAGCATCCGTCAATCGGTCCATATCGTCTTCGACGACGAAGATAGAAAAGGGCGGTTTTGTCTCCTTGGGGTGGAAAATTTTCAAGTCGAGACTGATCTTTTTCCCAACCTGAGTCAAGCTTCCTGTGATGACGACATCAGCCTTCAACTCTTTGCCGATGTCAAGAATTTCCCGCGGTTCAAGGTGAGGGAGGAGAACCTTTGGATGTTTGTTAACCTCCGCGGGATTGATCACGTGGAACCCTTCCCGAGCCATACGAGCAGTGAACATCTCTTGCAATTCCTGCCTGAGACGATCCATGGGCTTTGGAGTATTGACACTGAAAGGGAAGACCGCAACCACCCTCTTCTCCTGGGCCTGGACCAAACCTGCAAAGATAAGACCTGCTCCCAGAAGCAGCGAACAGAATAAGCAAAAGGGTCTTGCTTTGAGTGGCCCCCCGGCTCGATTCATTCCCTTTTCTTCATCTCTCCAAGTGGATCCGGCCATCAACGAGTTCCATCTGTCGCGACATTTTATTAGCCAATTTGAGATTGTGGGTGACGATCACCACGGTCAACCCCGCATCCCTGTTGAGCTGGCGGAGGAGATCGATAATGGCCTCGCCCGTGACCATATCCAGATTTCCTGTCGGCTCATCGGCGAGAAGAAGCTTGGGTCTCATGATGAGAGCACGGGCGATAGCCACCCTCTGCTGCTCGCCTCCGGAGAGTTCGCCAACGCGATGATTTATTCGACCTTCAAGTCCGACCTTTGCCAGGATATCCCTTGCCATCTCCGTCGCTTTTCGCTTTGGAATTCGAGCAATAAGGGCAGGGATCAGGGTGTTTTCAAGGGCGTTGAACTCGGGCAGCAAGTGGTGAAACTGAAAAACGAACCCAATATCCTGATTCCTCAATTTGCAGAGTTCCCGTTCATTCATATCGCTGACGCTACGATTCTCGTATCGAACCATACCCTTGGACGGAGGCTCGAGGGCACCCATGATGTTGAGGAGTGTGGATTTGCCGGCACCGGATGCACCGGTAATGCTGAGGCTCTCTGCCTGCTGAACAACCAGATCAATCCCTTTCAGGACATGGATCATGAGTTGATTGTGCCTGAATGATTTGTGGACATTGTCAAGGACAAGCACTCAAACCTCCCTTCGCAAAGGAGACTGAATCAAGGTATTTTTGACGCGCCAAGCTAGTGTGGCGTCCCAGAAGTTCCTTTACAAACAACAGTGCGACCCCACCCCACTGTCACATAAGCGCTAGC
>JAHECH010000779.1 GCA_024641835.1 Deltaproteobacteria bacterium | reverse complement strand
TTCCCGGTAAATAATGTATGCCCTGGCGGTCTTATAATGGGGAGAATCGAGGAGAACCCTCTCCACAATGTCTTGAACCTCCTCAACCTCCAGGACGGGGCCTAAACGCAATTCATGGGCCAGGTTCAAGACACGAAGGGTCAGCTTCTTCGCTTCTCTTTCTTCGAATTCCCCGGTCGCCTTGCCAGCTCTAGCAATCGCCGAAGTGATTTTCGAAGGATCAAAGACTACAATCCTTCCGTCACGCTTCTTGATCTGTTCAAACATGGAAAAGACCTCTTGCGGCATACCTTTTAAGCAAATTTTGAAGTGCTAAAGAACACGGAACGGAAACCCAACTGATAAGGAGGTGAGGCAGGCGAGAAAAGCGCGGCGAATTGGCACCTGTCTCACTGAAGACAAAATTACTTTTATTACAATATATTGGGTTCTGTCAAGCTAAAAGTACGACATGTGGGGGATAAGTCATAGAAGAAATTCGCCCCCCTGCCGGTCCAGCCCGGGAGGCTTGGGACGAAAGAAGAGTCCCCTGCCCCGTAAGAAAAGAAACAGTGAAGGCCTCACTCGAATAAGCCCATAAGCCGCTTGAGCCTCTTCACCGCTTTAGGCAGAACATCCCCTATTGTCTCGTGAAATAGCAGGCTTGCGACTCGATCAAAAGGTGTCTCTCCTTGATTCATGATGACCAGCTTTGCACCTGACCTGATGGCCTCTCTCGGCATATCGGCTGCCGGTGTGACCACGAGACTGGAACCCACCACGATGAACAGGTCACTCCGTCTTGCATGCTCGTAAGAAAGCATGAGGTCTTTTTCAGGCAGGGGTTGTCCAAAGTCCACAACGCTTTTGGCCAGTTTCCCGCCGCAGTAGCATCGGCTTAGCCCCAGAGAACGGTCCACTTTTTGCCCGCATCGAGAGCATCGCATTTTTGTGATGTTCCCATGGAGCTCTGCAAGAAGCTCTGCCTTGATCCCTGACTTGAGATGGAGATTATCCACATTCTGGGAAATGAGGAACTTGAGTTTTCCCAGTTTCTGGAGTTCCGCAATGGCGAGATGGCCACTGTTCGGTTCGACCGACTCCCATGGAACAGCCATGGGCTTGGCCGGCAGCCCTTTGTCCTTCCGTGTCCAGAGCCCGTCCGGGCCCCTGAAATCAGGAAGGCCCGACTCCGTGCTCACCCCTGCACCCGTGAAAACAACCAGGTACTTGGCGTCATACATCCATTGGCTAAGGGTCTGTATCTTTCTGTCGAGACCAGTATCCAACGCCAAACCTCGCTCTCATAAAGTGAAGAACCCCGTGCTCCCGCACGGGGCTTCTTCTAAGAAAAAGCCATTTAGCTTGCGGGCCATATTGTTTTAAAATCCCCATGACCATTCATCCCCACTCTTCCGAGCGGGGCATTTTGGCTTTTTCACGTCAAGGGCGATCTCACACCTTGTCCCGCAAAGATTCCTTCAGTTTCTTCCGGATGCGCAAATATCCGGCGATGACAAAAAGGAGACCGATGATGAAGGCCGCATGGTTTTGCCTGATCATGCCGTAGGCGACCGCCAAGACGCCTACCAGGCAAAGCCCTAATGTCAGTGCTTTTTCTTTCATCGCGATTCCATCAATGAATCCTATTTACCACATCACTATCTCAACTGTCGAGAAGCGAACGACCATCTTTTTCTTGACCTCTTTCTTCTCATGCCACTACAATCTGACCCCGCGTCTTACCGTGGCATTAAACCGTCCACCAGCACAGCAGGTGGCTTTGTAGCACTAGCCCCCGCAGATGGATTCCGGCAACCCACGGACCTGAGGAGTGGCTATGCCTCTTTTTCGAAAGGCCATATCTCCAGTCCCCTGGTCATCAGAAACTTGCCGCGACCAAATATTCTGGGGTTTGCTTCTGTGTGTCCATGGGAGTCTCCCAGGATCAACTCAAACCTCAGAATATTTGGTCGCCGACTCGGAAAGACTTAGATATGGCCTTGAGAAAATGGGCATGGCTACATCATCAGCAAACGAGCAAAGATGAACCATACCATCCGCCAAGCGGAAGGTTTTTGAAATCGGCCAACATTACCGCTGTAGAGGGGTTGACTAGACCAATACAAAGCAGCCTGCTTGCACGCAGGCGGGAAAGGATTCTGACGTGGGAGCGATTGACCGCATTTGTATTGTAGGAGCAGGGGCCATGGGCGCAGCCTATGCCAGCATGTTTTACGATATGGATCCCCATTGCGTCTCCCTTGTTGCCAAAGGTGAACGGTATGAGAAGCTGGCAAAAGACGGATTGATCGTCAACGGCCGGCGCTACTTGATCCCGGTCATCAAGCCTGACGGTCCAGCCTCTCCTTGTGATTTCATCATGGTGGCGGTCAAGAATCATCAGCTTTCAGAGGCCATTCGCGACATGAAGTGCGTCATTGGTAACGACACCATCATTCTCTCTGTAATGAATGGGATCGACAGCGAAGAGCAGATCGGATCCGTGTATGGGATGGGGAAGGTCTTGTACGCCATCGTCGTTGGAATTG
>JAHECH010000116.1 GCA_024641835.1 Deltaproteobacteria bacterium | reverse complement strand
GTGTTCGGACATCGCGGTCAGGCATGCTTGAATCTCCCTTCAGCAAGAGCCATCATTAGCGTATAGATGAGCCCCTCTGCCCAAGACCCTGTAGTAGCAGATTACCCGCGCCGCACACCAGATTGGGCCGCTTGACCGACCCAACGCACTCAATCCGCCTGCTTTCCTCCGGTTTCATTCCCCCTCAACACCCGCCATCGTCCTCGGATATTGAAATACTTAAGCCCCTACCCCCATGGTAAGGTATTTCATCTCTGTCGCCTGTGGGGACCTGCTTCGCTCGATCGATTCGGTGAAGGCCCCAGGATTATTAGCCAACAATATCTGGTATTTCTCTCCTCTCTGAGTGGACTTGTCCGTTGTCGCTTTGTAAACTCATGGGTAAGACACCCCGCATTTTATAACTAACTTGATTTTAGCGATAAAAGGTTTATTATATAGAGAATTCATGGGAGCTCACCCTGTGGGTGGGCTCGTTTCGTTCTTAAGGAAAGATCCATTTATCAAAAATGGCCTCCTGAGGTTTGGAAACATGAGAATCTATTGGAAAGGAGGATGTCATCATGGCAGAAGGAATCGCGAAGTGGTTCAGTGACAAAAAACGATTCGGCTTCATTGAGCAGGAAGACGGTGGCGACGTATTTGTTCACCACTCCGCCATCAACATGACCGGATTCAAGAGCCTTGATGAAGGTGACCGGGTGAGCTTTGAGGTAGAACAAGGAAATTCTGGAGACAATTAAATTTGGGGTATTGAGATTAATGGGAACCACAACAGATGAAAAGGCAGAAAACGGATTCTCGGTAGCCAAGAACGTTGAATCGACCTCTGTGGATCGCAAGGAGCTTTTTTCCGAAGAGAAGGGGAAAGAGGTCAATAAAAACCAGGAGAACATCCAAGATCGCCATCACTTTATGGAATTATACGAAGAGAGCCTGAAGAGCATCCATGAGGGTAAGGTTGTCAAAGGAGAGATCGTTCAAATTGGCAAGGAATTTGTGCTGGTTGATATCGGCTATAAATCAGAAGGGCAAATTCGAATCGCTGAGTTTACTAACCCGAGGGGAGGGTTGACAGCCAAAGTGGGTGACGAGGTAGATGTCCTCCTGGTGCGCAAAGAAAATAAAGAGGGCCGTATTATTCTTTCTAAGGAAAAGGCTGCTAGAGTCAAGATATGGGATAAAGTTGAAGAAGCCTTTAGGAAGCAAGATACCATCAGAGGCAAAATAGTTTCCCTGGTGAGGGGAGGGCTTTCTGTCGATATTGGCGTGCAGGCTTTCCTGCCTGGGTCTCAGGCCGATCTGAGACCAGTCAGAGATTTGAGCACCTTGATAGGAACAGAGCATGATTTTAAGATCGTAAAGTACGAAAAGAGCGAAGAGAATATCGTTCTGTCTCGTCGTGCTGCCTTAGAGGCGGAACAGAAGGCTCTCCGGGAAAAAACGCTTGTACTCCTTGAAAAGGACGCGATTCTCGATGGGATAGTCACGAACATCAAGGATTACGGCCTCTTTGTCGACCTGGGCGGAATCGTCGGTCTCCTTCACATCACGGACATGTCTTGGGGCAGAGTAGGTCACCCGTCCGAGCTGTATCGAGTCGGTGATGAGATAACGGTCAAAGTCCTGAAATTTGACAGAGAGAAGGAAAGGGTATCCCTCGGCCTCAAGCAGTTGAATCCCGATCCATGGAGCGAGGCCGAGGAGAAGTATCCCATCCATACCAGGGTCAAAGGCAAGATATTGAGCCTGGTCGAGTATGGGGCATTTGTCGAGGTGGAGAAAGGTATCGAAGGCCTGATTCGGGTGTCTGAAATGTCGTGGACTGAAAAGATCAGGTATCCTTCTCAGATATTGAGCGTCGGGAATATTGTGGAAACCATGGTCTTAAGTGTTGATGTTGCCAAAAGACGGATTTTCTTAAGTATGAAAAGGCTAGAAACAAATCCTTCGGATACCATCGCCGAAAGTACCCAAGGACAAAGAGGGCAATCCCCTGAAGGGATTTCAGATTAAGGATGAAATAGAGGCCGAAATTGTTCATGTCTCTCAAAAGGATAAAAGGATCGGGCTTTCCATTCGAAAACTGGAGGAAAGCTCGGAAAGAGATGTTCATAGAAGCTACGTGAAAAAACAGAAACAAGCCACGTCTAATCTAGGGGAGCTGTTAATAGAAAAGATGATGAATTTACAACCGCAGATTTCACTTGAAAGCCAGGAATCTGAATCGGAGAAGTGAAAGGATAATAGATGACAAAGGATAAAGAGAGGACACCTGTTGCTCAGAACGTGATCACAATGTGCACGAAATGCGAGATGGAACTTAACCACGTGGTTGTTGCCCACGACGCGGGGGGAATTGTCGAAAGGGTAAAGTGTCTTACCTGTGGAAGCGAGCACAAATATCGTCCTGACAAGAAAAGGGCAACCAAGAAAACTTCTAAGAAGAGTGTCAGCACCCAGGAAGTGGATTTGACAAAGACCTTTGAAAAGCTTGCTGAGAAGTTCAAAGGAAAGAAGCCGTTGCCCTACAGTATGTCAGGATCATTTAAGAGTGACGATGTGATCGAGCACAAGACCTTTGGCATGGGCATCGTGATAAGTGCTTCTTATGACAAAATGGAGGTCGTCTTTTCGGGCGGACCCCGCATCCTCGCCTGCAACAGGGAGACCACAGACTTGACTTGAAGCCACCTCCGAGGTGCAGCGCTTCAAACCCTCAAATAGGGTTAGACTGACGCTGCTTATGTAGCCCCCAACAGATTATCGGCATCGCTGTGGGCCGGCTGTGAAGGAGGCAGAGAGACAGGTGGGTTTGAACGGTTTGCGGAAGAGCTGGAGACAAGCCCTCTCGCCGAAGACCTTAAGAGGTTGCTCGTTGCTCCATATCTTTATAGATGCCGACGCTTGTCCTGTGAAACAGGAAGTCTATCGAGTGGCAAAGCGCTACGAACTTAGTGTCACTCTGGTGGCGGGGTCGTGGATGCGTGTTCCGGAGGAAGACAACCTGGCCCTCAAGGTCGTCGGAGAAGGCATGGACGCAGCTGACGACTGGATAGTCGAGCACTTGGAGGTCGATGACATCGTGATCACGGCGGACATACCGCTTGCGGCTCGATGCCTTGAGAAAACGGCACACGCTCTAGGCCCTACGGGTAAGCCCTTTACCAAAGAGAACATTGGCTCGGCGCTGGCAACTCGCGACCTCCTTTCCACGTTGCGCGACTTCGGTGAGGTCGTGGAAGGACCTCCGCCGTTTGACAAACGGGACCGCTCCCACTTTCTCCATCGGCTCGACGAGACGATAAACGCTATCCGGCGCAAAGGAGCCTGAACACTTTGTTCCGGATCAAACACCCTTCATCGCATGGGCTGCCGGCGCGGCGGTGGACCAGGCGGCCTGCAGGTCGTATCCTCCGCTGTCCCCGTTGAAATATCCGACCCTCCAGAGGCGGGCAAGCACAGGGAGCCGGGACATGGAATAGTCGATATGATGTTCCACGGGTTTTGGCGGCGCAGTCGCTTTGGGTGGAGGTCGGGGCTTTACCCGCCGGAAGTATAGCGGGTTTACCTCCCATAATCCCAGGCGCTTGTTTTTTCTTGACTTGCGAGGGCGGATTCGAGTACAAGTAATCATTGCTTATTACTTTAAGCGGAGATGCTTTGGGGACATAGGCATCTCCGCTTTTTTTCAACCCGAGGCCGAGAGTCTCATTTTTCTCCTTGGCCGATCCAGGGATGAAGAGATAAGGGTCAGATTGAGTCGAAAGGATTTAATTCAATTAGAAGGCAAGGTCATCAAGGTGTTGGGCAGTGGAATCATGGAAGTTCATTGCGATAATGATGTCACCGTCACCGGCCGTCTTTCCGGGCGAATGAAAATGCACCGAATCAAGGTGATGGTTGGAGATCAAGTCCATGTAAGCGTCTCACCATATGATCCATCCCATGGATTAATAACCTACCGCTTGAAGTGACATACAGACAGAAATCTGATTTGGGAATCTTGAACTTACCCTGAGTCAATTGCATGTGAATTGTGCAATGACCTTGGAGTTCATCATCTTGCTGTGATGCGATGGGCAACATTCATAACAAAAAAACTCAGAAACCATAAAACACATTAAAGAGAAAAAGGAGCTAATCATGGAAGAAAATAGACGGAATCAATTAGATGCGAAACTCAAGGAGATGATCAAACACTTTGATCAAGCTGAAGCCAAACGAAATGAACCCATAACACGATCTGGTACCGGCAATGGCATTCGCCGCAGGGAAGGTGAAAAAGACAAACGTTTTTCTGTCTGAAATTAGAGAAGGGTTGTGTGAAGAACTTCCTTTTTCGGACTCGGACTATGCGTAATTCGGCCTTGGGTGTCAAGAAAAAATCAACCCTCCATGTTGTGGCATTCTTGTTCGTCGTCGGTATGGATCAATTGTGGGCAGGGTTGCCTACGGCGACATGTGAAGCCAAATCAGGAGAAATGCCACCCAAATTAGCTGTTATTTTTCATAACGCCGAGTCAAGCCTAGCTGGGCTTATGTCTGACTTTTAGTGACGAGAAGACGGATAAATCAAGGGATCAAGACTACGTTTGATTCTTTCCCGATCTTGAAAGCGCCTGTTGTGCAGAGTGAGGTGAGACTCACCGCGGATATCGGTGTGCTCTCACTTTGCAATACCCGCTGATCCATAAGAAAATTTGACTCGAATTCTATTTTTTGGTCAGCGCCAAGGCTATCTTCCTCAGCTCGCTGTTGGCCAAGCCCTCAAGCTTCTTCTTCACCACACGCGAGTAATACTCCTGCTCTGTCTTTGACAATGAATCTCCTTTGAGCTTTCTTAGAATGAGTTCCTTTTGTTTTGGTGGAAATAAGGTGCTAAGGTGCAATTCCAGTTGGAATGATCGAAGCTGCCTCCTCTTCTTCCTTTCACGAACAGACTCAGACCTCTCAAGATCTATGACATATCTCCTGAGGGCATTTCTCAAACGTTCTGTCGATACAGATCTGTGCTTCCCCAGGTCCAGTACTTTCTCTTTCAGTAGATCACCACTTTTCACTCTCAGGAGATTCACAGTCCCATCTAGCCCCTCGGGTTTATCCAGTCCCTCCTGAGCCAATAGATCAGAACTTGCCAGGATCAGCTTTTCCAGGTTTGCCCTTCTTTGACTCCTTTGGCCATATCTGGAAAGCAGACCACGAATATCTAACTTGATGCCGCGATGAGCGCAGTTCGCCAAAACGACAGGGAATGCTTCGATTAGCCTGGAATCCTCGGAGCCGGATAACTTGTCGAGGACATCAAGAACCTTCTCACTATTAAGCCCCCCCTTTTCAGGGGTAAAGAGGGGATACCCCAGTTCTCCCAGTGCTGTGATCAATTCTTCTTTGTTCATTTGTATGCTGCCACCTTTCTAAGAAAGCCATGGCCCACCATGCCCTTCTCTAAGAGGGCTTCTGCGAATATGATGAAGTTCTGTATCATTTTCTCTGGATTAAGATCATACTTCGCGGTCTCAGCATATCTTTTCAGCAATTCCTCCGGGTCTATCTGGTATGCAGCAAAGGCAGCCGCACAGTCGTCAACGTCAAGCTGCGTTCCCCGAAATATCTTGGTAATGATAAGATCCTGGAGATTCAAAGCGCCTAAATAGATATGCCTCCATTTCTTAACGGGTATATTTTTGCCCGGGTCCAATGGAGAGTCAAGCAGATCGGTTGTAAAGACCCGGTTCCCAGTCCAAAACTGATACAAGAAACTAGGGTCGTCCGGGTGTGCTAACCCGCCCCCTTTTTCTTCATAACCCAGCGACCCCAGGAACTTTATCAGCCTTTCATACTCTTTGTGGACAGGAACAATGAAGTCTATGTCTTTGGTAGATTCCTTTATTTCGAGCAGTGTTAGGGCGGTCCCGCCACAGCCGATCAGGTTAACCTTGAAACTTATCAGGTGCTCCCAATTGTCAATGGTCTGTATCAGTTTCCTGCCTGTAATTCTGTATTTGCTGGCTGTGACCATAAGCTTCCAAATTTCTTAGAGAAAATAACAGCTTTTTAATGGATTTGTCAAGGGAAAATTGTATTTATGCATACAATTAATTTGTATCTGCAAATACAATTCTTAAGAGGGCTCGGATATTCATCCCCTAAGGACTTTCCCTGATTCGCAAATGCCCGAATTGCGTGTTGGTTTCTGCGGAGAGGGACTTCAGTGTTTTGTCAAGCGACTTGAAAAAGAAGGAATCTCCTGACATAAGTATCCTGAACGAGCATGCCATGTTGAAAATAATCCGGAGGAACGGGTTGGACCATGGAGAAGTATATCGGTGCGGTTGATCAGGGAACGACGAGCACAAGATTCATTCTGTTCGATCAGAACGGCCGGATCGTCGGATCAGACCAGAAAGAGCACGGGCAGATTTTCCCAAGGCCGGGATGGGTCGAGCACGATCCCGTGGAAATATGGGAGAATACTCAGCGCGTCATCCGGGGTGCGTTGTCCGGAGCGAGAATAAAAGGCTCGGACCTGGCAGCCATCGGAGTAACCAACCAGCGTGAGACCACGCTTGTCTGGAACAAGAACACAGGTGAGCCGTACCACAATGCGATTGTCTGGCAGTGCATAAGGACACAGGATATCTGTCAGCGCTTGATAAGCCATCATGGGCCCGAAGCGTTTGAAAGCAAGACAGGCCTCCCCGTTGCCGCCTATTTTTCAGGGCCGAAGTTGAGGTGGATTCTGGACAATGTTCCCGAGGCGAATCGTGCGGCTCGAAAAGGTGAAGCATTGTTCGGAACCATGGAGAGCTGGATCATATGGTGGCTCACAGGCGGGCCGAAAGGCGGTGTGCACATCACGGATGTAACCAATGCAAGCCGGACCATGCTCATGAACCTGGAATCCCTGGAATGGGACGAGGACATCCTCCGGCTGCTCGATATTCCCGGGCAGATGCTGCCCAGAATCGTTCCTTCCAGCGACAAGCGGCTTTGGGGAAGCACATCCAAGCAAGGCCCTCTCGGCCATCGCGTTCCCCTGTGCGGTGCTCTGGGTGATCAGCAGGCCGCCCTGATGGGGCAAGCATGCTTTGAGAGAGGCGAAGCAAAGAACACCTATGGCACCGGATGCTTCCTTCTGATGAACACCGGCTCGGTCCGCGTTCGTTCAAGGCACGGATTGATCACGACGCTGGGCTACCGGATCGATTCAGAAGAACCCGTGTATTGCCTGGAAGGATCGGTGGCCGTGGCTGGAGCGCTGGTCCAGTGGCTGCGGGATAACCTGGGGATCATCTCCAGGGCCGCTGAAATCGAGCCACTGGCCAGGACCGTCGAAGACAACGGAGGGGCTTACTTTGTGCCTGCCTTCTCAGGCCTGTTTGCCCCGTATTGGCGGCCGGATGCGAGAGGCGTGATCGCAGGACTGACGCGCTTTGTGAACAAAGGACATATGGCGCGTGCCGTACTGGAGGCGACGGCTTTCCAGACCAGGGATATCGTTGAAAGCATGAACAGGGACTCAGGCGTTGAGCTGCAAAACCTGAAAGTGGATGGAGGAATGGTTTACAATGAACTGCTCATGCAGTTTCAGGCAGACATTTTGAATGTGCCCGTCATCCGCCCGAGGATCACCGAGACAACCGCTCTCGGAGCAGCTTATGCGGCGGGGCTCGCTGTCGGCTTTTGGCCTAACCTTGAAAGCCTGCGGCGGAAATGGAGCATGGATAAGACCTGGCTTCCGAACTTGCCGCAAGAAATGAGGGAGAAAAAATGCATGGAATGGAAAAAAGCGGTTGAAAAAACCTTCAACTGGGTGGAGGAACCATGAGGAGTAAAACAGGATGGAGCGGACGTTAAACCGGATAGAAAACGTGGAGGTGGATGATGAGTGAAAAAGATATCGTATTAGGGGTCGTCGGGAGCCCCAACCCGGACGGCCGGACGAACCGGCTGGTCAAGGCCGCCCTCGAAGGAGCTGCCATGGCCGGCGCAGCCACAGAGCTCATTCAGATGTCCGAGCATGTGGTCGAAGGCTGCAAAGACTGCCTGCCCTGGGTGTGCGCGGAAAATCAGAAGTGCACCTATGAGGATGAAGCCTTCGAGCTCTTGAGCACGAAGGTGCTCAATTGCGGCGCCCTGATCCTGGGCACGCCGGTCTACTGGTGGGACACGAGCGCTATGGTGAAATACTTTATCCTGAAGATGTTCCGTGTCTTTGCCCGCTCAGCGCCCCTCCAGGGGCTGCCCGCCTTCGGAATCAGTATCGCAGGAGGTACGGGAAACGGTCTTGTCTCCGGGCTTCGGCCTGTTTACCACTTTTTCCAGGTCATGCAGATGCGCGCCCTGGAGCCCCTACCTGCAACCCGGTTCAACTTCGGTGGAGCAGAGAAGCGTGCAAAGGAGTTGGGCGGCCGTATTGCTGCGATGCGCCATGAGCGGCATCCGTTTACAGGCCTGGAAGAACGGCTCCTGTGGTACGATCAGCTGCCATACCTCGGATTGAGCCGGGCTGAGGAGCGCCGTCTTCTGGCGGCCCTCACGGGCCTGGCGCTGCCTGAGGACCGGTCCGGGAAAGTCACCTCCGGCCTTGCCCGCGCCGATCTGCTGACCGCGGCAGGCGACAGGACGGGCTCCATGATCGAGATTACGAGATCTTATGAAGCAGGGAAAAAGGCCTTCGAAGGATAGCAAGACCCTTTGAACCGGGGTTCGCAAATGGTCCCCACGGCAGATGCGGGATATCGCTCACCGGAACTTTTCCTTCCACTCCCGCATCTTTCCATGAGGCCAGCGCACGCAGAAGGCGGGCTTTCCTTTCGTCACAAGCTGTGTACACGCGTCGCACTCCGGGTCGCAGTGGATGATCTCAGCCTCTCTCCCCTCGCGAACCTTCTCAGGCCACGCGGGATCGGCCCAGAGCACCCGGGCAAGGCCGATGAGGTCCGCCTTTCCTTCGGCGATCACCCGCTCAGCCAGATCGCCGGTGGCGATCCGGCCGGCAGCGATGACGGGTATCTTCACCACACTCTTCACTGCCCCTGCGAGGTCGATCATGTAGCCCGGCTTTTTGGACTTCTCGACGATCGGGGGAAGGCGAAAGGATTCATAAGTCCCCCCCATGACGGACAGGTATGCGACGCCGGCCGCGGCGAGTGTCCTGGCGAACCGGCAGGATTCATCCAGGTTGAGCCCGTCAGGCAGCCACTCGTCGGCGAGGAAGCGATATCCCACCGGGAAATCTCCGACCGCCTTTTTGACGGCGGCTACGACCTCCAGGGGGAACCGCTGACGGTTCTCCAGGGG
>JAHECH010000778.1 GCA_024641835.1 Deltaproteobacteria bacterium | reverse complement strand
CTCTGCAAAAAGAAGCTGTAAACAAAATAGGAGGAGAATATGGCATGTATTCGCCCTGATGGTAAACCTACTGAGTCAGGTACCAAGATGCTCCGTGCGCTTAAGTCAGGACTGGGGTCTCCCGAAGAAATCGCCAAGGATACTGGGCTGCCGCTATTCAGAGTAAGAAGCGGGCTCCGCGAGCTGACTCAGGCTGGTTTAGCTATCGAGAAGGATGGCAAGCATGAGCTTACCGAAAAGGGAGCTAAGTTGATTGGGTAAAGGTTCAGAAAAGACATAGTAATAGGAGGTGAAACTATGAGCAACACAAAGGTATCAGCGCAACTTCTGGACTTGCTAAATAAAGCAATAGCCAGGGAGATACAGGTCTCAATACAGTATATGTGGCAACACGTTCAGTGGAGGGGAGTAAAAGGATTTGCTGTACAAGATGAATTAAAAAAGATAGCGATAACAGAGATGAAACACGCTGAGGCAATCGCTGAGAGACTTTTCTACCTTGGGGGGATACCAACAACCAAACCAGAGCCAATCTTCATCGGGGAAACCCTAAAGGAAATGATAGAGCAAGATAAAAAAGATGAAGAAGGAGCAATTCAGTTATATAAGCAGACAATAGAGGTAGCCAGGAAAGAGGGCGACGAAACAACGAAGAGGTTATTCAGACAAATTTTGTCGGATGAAGAGGAACATCACGATACATTTACAAGCTTACTGGAAGAAATATAGATTAATTCTTGGGGACGGACATAGCGATTAGCGGGCCAAGTTGCTGAGATTGTTATCAAATTTGCTCAACGGAATTCGGTGGGGCTTACCAACATTGGTACACGTGGTCGCTGTGGCACAAGTCGGTGGGTATCGATCAGTATGGCAGGTAAGACGCTAGGCTCTTTCCAAGTGCCGGTAATGGTGATTAGCTTGAGACTAGTGCATAGCTTTATTTTCAGATAATGGCCGACAAAACTAATTCAAAAAAGTCTAACAGGGCTTCGATCCATGTAATTGGGATGACCTGCACTACCTGTGCGTCTACTATCGAGAAGGGTCTTTCTCAGACTCCTGGCGTAGAGCAGGCCGACGTTAACTTCGCTTCGGAGAAGGCTTCGATAAAATACGATCCTACAAAGGTGGACCTTGCCAAGATTAAGGATACTGTTTCGGAATTGGGTTATGGAGTTGCCATCAAGAAGTCCATATTCCCGGTGGGCGGAATGACCTGCGCTTCCTGTGTTGCCCGGGTGGAAGAGGCCCTCTCCAGCGTGCCAGGTGTAATTTCGGCCAGCGTAAATCTGGCTTCGGAGAAGGCTACCGTAGAGTACCTGGAAGGAACGACGGTGGCTGACATGAGACGGGCGGTAAAAGACGCTGGCTATGAACTTGGCCCCGAGGCGCAAGCTTTGGAGGATGTGACCACTGCTGCCCAGCGTGAGATTCGAGTTCTCAGGAATAGATTTATCGTCGCTGCCATCCTCGCCTCAATAATCATGGCTCTAGGTTTCAGCCCTTCCTTTGTGGGCCAGCCTTATCTATTGTGGGCTCTGGCTACGCCAGTGCAATTCTGGGCGGGTCTGCGATTCTATCGAGGGGCATGGGGCGCGCTGAAACATAGAACCTCCGATATGAATACCCTGATTGCTGTAGGCACCTCGGTGGCTTATTTCTACAGCATGATAGCCGTTATTGCCCCCGGCCTTTTTACCGCTGGTATACTGGAACCCCACTTATACTTCGATACCTCAGCGGCGATCATAGCCTTGATTCTTCTTGGCCGTTTGCTGGAAGCTAGAGCCAGAGGACAGACCTCGGAAGCAATAAAAAAGCTTATCGGTATGCAGCCGAAGACCGCTCTAGTTATCCGTGAGGGCGAGCAGAGGGAGATTCCCGTTGAAGATGTTCGGGTTGGTGACCTTATCCTGGTACGTCCTGGCGAGAGAGTGCCCGTAGATGGCATAGTGCATCAGGGCTACTCCAGCATTGATGAGTCCATGATTACTGGAGAGAGTATCCCTGTGGAAAAAAAGGTGGGTGATGAGGTTATCGGTGCCACTATTAACAAGACCGGCAGCCTTGAAATCGAAGCAAGCAAGGTGGGTAAGGATACAACGCTGGCTCATATCGTCAGAATGGTGGAGGAGGCACAGGGAAGTAAAGCTCCTATTCAGCGTCTTGCTGATGTTATCGCCAGCTACTTTGTGCCGGCAGTGATTGGCATTGCCATCGTGACCTTCATAATCTGGTATTTCGTGGGACCGGCTCCAGCTCTTACCTTCGCCTTTCTCAACTTTGTCGCCGTGCTCGTTATCGCCTGTCCCTGCGCCTTGGGGCTGGCCACTCCCACCGCGATTATGGTCGGCACAGGCAAGGGAGCCGAGCATGGTATTCTTATCAGGAATGGCGAAGCTCTGGAAAGGGCCCACCAGATAAACACTGTCCTCCTGGATAAGACAGGTACTCTGACCCGTGGCGAGCCTGTGGTTACTGACGTGGTCGCTGCCCCTGTTTCTTCCCCAGAGGAAGTCCTCCGACTAGCTGCTTCCGCC
>JAHECH010000777.1 GCA_024641835.1 Deltaproteobacteria bacterium | reverse complement strand
CATTTTGAAGCCAGCGTTAGGATCAGAATTGAAGTTGTCCATCATCCAGTTTTCAGATTCCACCTCTCCGCCCGGTCCCATCGGGTTTGGCCACACGGTATGGGGACCATTGGAGCAGCGGTCGGACATGAGGCAGAAGCCTGTCTCATAGGTGCCAGCTTCGATGTTCACTGCTGCCAGGTGGATGCAGGTGGTGGACGTGGTGCAAGCCTGGTTGACCATGAGAGCAGGCAGAGGCTTGACATTGTCCACCAGCATGGCTGCTGCCCAGGAGTGGCTGTAGAACATGTGATGCTGAGCAATGGTGATTCCGTAGTACATGTAATCCAGCATCATCGGGTCATAACCCTTTTTCAACATCCAGTTCCGTCCTGTCCTTGCCCCCAACACGATCGCATTTTCATTGGCCATGGATCCCTGCCAGCGACAGAAGGGAGAAGAGAAGTAACCATTGTAAGGGATGTACGCTTTTGTCAACATATCACACTCCTCCAGTTAGATTTACCTCAAGATGTGAACAGAATTACTTCTGATCGCTCCACTTTCCGTATTTTTCTCTGAGAATGCGATGAAGGATCTTGCCCGTGCCCGTTCTGGGCATCTCCTCGTCTTTGATGAAGTCAAGCGTCTTGGGTCTCTTGAAGCCGGCAATCTTGTTTTTGGTGGACTCCATGATCTCTTTGGCCAGTTCTTCGCTCGGCTCATATCCCTGGTGGAGCACAACCACGGCTTTGACAGCCTCACCCCACTTTGGGTCAGGTATGCCAATGACAGCCACATCTCTCACCGCCTTGTGACCTCCCACGGCTCCCTCCACCTCAGACGGATAAACGTTTTCCCCGCCTGTGATGATCATGTTGGCTTTTCGGTCGACGAGGGCATAGTAGCCGTCTTCGTCTCTTCTTACCATGTCTCCAGCAGAGGACCATTCGCCGAAAAAGGCCTGTTTGCTCTTCTCCGGCTCCTTCAAGTATTCCTTGAACAGCATGGGGGTTCGATAGAAGAGCTCGCCCACCTCGCCATCGGGAACCTCTTTCTTGTTTTCATCCAGAATCTTGATTCTATCGGTCCCAAAGATCTCTTTTCCGATGGAACCGAGCTTCTTGAACTGATCCTCGGGTCTCAGAAGGGTGACCAACCCTCCTTCGGTGGTCCCATACGCTTCCCAGAGTTCGGCATTCTTGAAATAGTTCATGATGGCCAGCTTGGTGTCTTTTCTGGCAGGAGCAGAGGAAATGAGGAGCTGCCGGATCGAAGAGACATCGATCTTGAGCTTCACATCGTCAGGAAGGGCGAGCATCATGATGTAATGGGTGGGAACCAGGGATGTAAAGGTGATTTTGTATTTCTCGACGGTTTTCAGGAGATCCACAGGATCGAAACTGATCATGTTATAGACAAATACAGGCGCTGAAACGAGAGTGTAAGGGAAGGAATAAAAAATCGAGTTCACATGGCACATGGGCATGACGAGCATCACCTTATCTGTCGGCCGAACGCCCATGTTCACGTTATTCAAGAAATACTGGGCTACGTAACTCTCATGGGTTCTGATCACGCCTTTGGGCCTGCCAGTGGTCCCCGAGGTGTACATGATCGTCCAGCAGTCATCCCCATCCACCAGGTAATCCGGTTCGTTGGGAGAGGAACTGGCGAGCCATTCCTCATAATGGATGTAACCCTCGGGCGCAGGGCCGTCGCCCAGGTAGACATAGGCGCTCTTCGGGACCGGAAGTTTGTCCTTGATGCCGTTAATCATCTCGACAAAGGGTTTTTCAACGATGAAGGCCTTACACTCGGAATAGCCCACGATGTACTGAATCTCCGGGGGCGCCAGTCTGAACATGACGGGAACAATCGCTTGGCCGCCTTTGGCACATCCTGCATAAACGTCCATCCATTCGCCGCGGTTGTAAGCGATCACGGCGAAGGTGTCTTTGTGCTTGACCCCAAGTTTCATAAGTCCGTTGGCAAGCCGGCACGCCCTCTCATTCCACTGCTTAAAGGTGAACTCTTTGAGCTTATCCTGCCATCCCAGCTTATCCGGATAGTTGATGGCATTCATCTTCAGCATAATCCCAGCGGGCAACCATTTGCTTTTCAACATGGCAAGAACCTCCCTTTAAGTGGTGAAAGGTTAGTGACTATGGCAGCAAACCGTATGGACTACTCTTCTTCTTCCTCCTGATGCGTGAGCCGTCTCCCAACCCACCGGCAATGCAATGGGCACGCTGGGCGGATCCTCTTAATCCATGGCTGAAGCAACCATCTCCGTGATGTCCATGACCTTCATCTTACCCCGCTCATCCTTGGGTATCGCCTTGGAGCCTTTTCTCAGGTTGTCTTTGCAGGCAGCGCAGCCGGAAACAATCACTTCAGCACCGATGGCGAGGGCATCTCTCACCCTTTCCGCAGCGATCTCCACGGCCATTTCCGGGATATTGGCTGCCACTCCCCCTCCACTTCCGCAGCAGCGGGCCTGGAGCCTGTTCCTCGCCATTTCCACATATTCCACCCCAGGGATGGCTTTGAGGATATTCCGCGG
>JAHECH010000776.1 GCA_024641835.1 Deltaproteobacteria bacterium | reverse complement strand
ACTGACATCTGATGTCAATAGTGGACACGAATAGGCCTCATGCTGCGATCGGCATTTCATAGAACTGCCGTTCATATGCAGCAGGGGAGAGATAGCCTAGTCTTGCCTGCATCCTCTGCCGGTTATAGAAGATCTCTATGTATTCAGTGATCTGCCGGATGGCCTCCCTTCTTGTCCCATAGCGACGATGATGGACGAGCTCATTCTTGAGCGTACCCCAGAAGCTCTCCATAGGAGCGTTATCATAACAGTCGCCTTTCCTGCTCATCGACGCTCTCATATGGAACTGATCAAGCAACTTCCGATATTCATGAGAGCAGTACTGGCTCCCCCGATCTGAATGGTGAATCAGTCCGGGTACAGGCCCTTTGGCCGCCACGGCCCTGAACAAGGACTGGCTCACAAGCTTCTTTGTCATCCTGGGACCCATGGCATATCCGACTATTTCTCCTGTGAAAACATCCTTATGCCCTGCCAGATAGAGCCAGCCTTCTTCTGTAGGGACGTAGGTGATATCCGTAAGCCAAATTTGATTCGGTGCCCTTGACTCGAACTGCTGATTCAGCAGGTTCTCCGCCACAGGTAATGTGTGTTTTGAGTCCGTCGTTGCCTTGAACTTTTTCTTCTGTTTACAGCGTAATCCCAGTTTTTTCCTTATGCGCCTGATCCGGCACACACCCGCCTTCACCCCGTGTTGCGCAAGCTCACGCTGCAGCCTTTCAGGCCCGAACGTCTCACGGGTCCTCTTGTGGGCCGCTTCGATCTCCACTTCCAGCCTTCCCTCTTCCTGGGCACGTTTTGAAGGCTTACCCTTGAGCCATCTGTAGTATCCGCTTGCTGATATGCCTAATACACGGCACATCTGCGGGATAGAATATCTGAGCCGCATCTCTTTCATGAGCGCGTACCTGGCAGCGACTCTTTCGCAAAGTACGCGGTTGCTTTTTTTAATATGTCACGCTCCATCTTTACCTGAGCCAGCTCTCGTTTAACTTGGGCAAGTTCCATTTCTATCTCCGTGAGTGGTCTCTGCTGTCTCCCGACCTCCTGAAGCTTGCCTTCCCGGCTCGCCTTGCCCCAGTACCGGATGGTGGACGCAGAAATCGATAATCTACGCCCCACTTCCGGTATCCTTAATCCGCCTTCTGTCACCAGCTTTACCGCTTCTTCTCGAAGTTCCTTTGTATAAACCGCTCTAGGAATCCTTTCCATTTTGACACCTCCGTCTCAGTATTTTATCTCAACTTTGGTGTCCACTAAAGTCATCCTAGATCAAACTGGAAAGTGCGATATATCGATTACCCACTCCAGTATGGAAAGATGAAGAGTGAAATTCTAGGCACCATTGACCAGCTTTTGACTCAAGGTGATGTCATGCTGCGTCAGCAGCTTAGGGATTTCGAGACACACCTGGCTGAATTCGTCGACACAAAATATGCTATCGGTGTGAGCAACTGCACGGATGGCCTTCACCTTTGTTTGAGGGCCGCAGGAGTCGGTGCCGGGGACGAAGTCGTCACGGTCTCCCACACCTTTGTGGCGACTGCGGCGGCGATTCATCATGCAGGGGCCTCCTCTGTTCTTGTGGATATCGGTGAAGACCACAATATGGACATAAGCCTGATCGAAGCAGCGATCACACCAAGAACAAAGGCTATCATCCCGGTGCATCTCAACGGTCGTGTCTGTGAGATGGACAAGCTGATGGCGATCGCTCATAGGCACAATCTCATTGTCATTGAAGATGCCGCCCAAGCACTTGGGGCTACCCACAATGGGGTAAAAGCCGGGGCTTTTGGCCTGGCAGGATGTTTTAGTTTTTATCCTGCGAAATTGCTGGGTGCCTACGGTGATGCCGGAGCAGTGGTCACGAACAGCAAGGAAATGGCTGACAAGATCTTTCTGTTGAGGAATCACGGGCGGACTGAAACAAATGATATAGCAGGTTGGTCATTCAATTGCAGAATGGACAACCTTCATGCAGCCATCCTGGATTTGAAGCTCAAGTACGTGCCTGAATGGATTCAGCGGCGTAGAGAGATTGCCAAAATCTACCATGAATTGTTGAACGACCTTTCGGAAGTGATCTTGCCCCCTCCTCCGGATGAAGATAGCGCTCATTTTGACGTGTTTCAAAATTATGAGATTGAGGCAGAAAAAAGGGACGGTCTATTTGAATACCTCAAGGGAAGGGGAATAGAAACTTTGATTTCCTGGGGTGGTAAAGGAGTTCATCAGTTCCCCGCCTTGGGTTTGAGTCATTTCACTTTGCCAAGAACAGAACAGATGTTCAGGAAGGTCTTAATGCTACCGATGAACGCCGATCTCACCGACGATCAGGTGGAGTACACAGCCAATTGCGTCCGGAAATTTTATGGGTATTAGAGAATATTGCAAATGACGTTCTCTCCTTGATGGCAATACCGCGATTCCCAAGTTCTAACCTCTGAGTTCTTACCGATTTCAGCCTTGGGCTGTTTTCGGTAAAAACAGCATGGAGCTGAGAGCAGGGAGCAAAGAGCGAAAATATGCCGAAAGAGTGGTTG
>JAHECH010000775.1 GCA_024641835.1 Deltaproteobacteria bacterium | reverse complement strand
TAGCCGCGAAATTCCGGCTCACCTTCCGATCCACGGAGGACAGTGACTTCAACTCAGGTGAGATGTCGTTCTGGAACCATGGAAACGTGCTGGCTTCGATTAATGTGGCTAAATCAAGAAAGAATTCCCCTCTGGTTACCCGAAGGGAATGGGATCTGGTGATCGTGGACGAAGCTCACCATCTGAAAAATCGCAATACTCTGAACTGGAAGCTGGTGAACAGCCTGAAAAAGCGGTTCCTCCTGCTTCTCACAGCCACTCCGGTTGAGAACAATTTAATGGAGCTTCATAATCTGATCACCCTCCTTAAGCCGGGCCAGCTGAAGACGGCCTCCGAATTCAAACGGGAGTTCATGACGTCCGGAGATCCCACGGACCCCCACAATCGTGAAAGCCTGAAGGAACTTCTTGGAGAGATCATGATTCGGAATACCCGTGCCCTGGCTAAGCTCGAGATCCCGCCAAGATTCGCCCAGACCTTGAAAGTCAAGAGTCTGGATACAGAAAAGAGGCTCTACGAGAAGGTCTCAAACCTCACCAGGGCCATCAACAAAGCCGACGGGGCAGGCCAGAGGCTCTTGCTGAAAAACCTCCTGGAGGAAGCCGGTTCATCGCCCCGGGCGGTGAGTCTAAGCCTCTCCCGTCTCCTTGAAAAGGGGGACAGCCTTTCCCAGTATGAAGGTGAGATCCGAGATGCTTATGAGATGTGCCGTTCTCTGGAGGAGAACAGCAAGCATCGAATGCTTCTGAAGCTGATCAAGACATCCGAGGAAAAAGTGATCGTCTTCGTGAAGTACCTCGGCACCCTTGAGCAGATCACGGAGTTTCTCGACAGGCAGCAAATTCCCCGTGCCCTCTTCCATGGAAGGATGGACAGCCATGCAAAGGACGAGCAAATAAGGCGCTTCAGGGATGAGGTGGGGATCCTGGTAACCACCGAGATCGGCGGTGAAGGCCGCAATCTGCAGTTCTGCCACCAGATGATCAACTATGATCTTCCCTGGAATCCCATGAGGATTGAGCAGCGTATCGGACGCATCCACAGGATCGGACAGGAAAAGGAGGTCCTGATCTACAATCTGTGCGCCGAAGGGAGTATCGAAGAAAGGATTCTCGACATCCTGGATAAAAAGATCAATATGTTCGAAATGGTGATCGGGGAAATAGACATGATCCTGGGGAGAATCACAGGGGAGCAGGATTTCTCAGAGATGATCTATGATATTTGGGTCAACTCTCCCACTGAGGAGAAGATCGAAAAAGGCTTCTCTCAACTCGCGGCGAGGCTAAAGCGGGCAAAGACCGGGTACGAAAGCACCAAGGCTCTGGATGAGAAACTCTTTGGAGAGAACTATGAACTCTGAGATCACCCGAGAGCCCGTTTTCTTTGCGCAGCGATTCCTTGTAAGACATGGAGCTGCCGTCGAGGCGAATCCAGAGGGTTTCGAGGCTCTTCTCCCTCACGAGCTTTCCAGGAAACTCGGACTCCCAGAGTATGTGAATATCAAAGAGGGGCTAAGGGCTGAGGGAGAAGAGCAACACGGTATCACCTATGGATCTCCCCTGCTTGAAAAGATGGTGGAGCTGGCATGCTACCCCCTGCCTTTGGCTTCATGCCGTCTTTCTTTCCATTACTTGAAAAGCCAGGGTTTTGACCGTCTGATCCAAGATCAATTCAGGTTTCGCAAGTCCCTATGCAGGGTGACCTCCACTGCCCCCATCAAAACGGATTACCTTGTCCTGGCATGCCGCTACGCGGCTCGAAGCGATGAACAGAAGGAGGGCCTCATCGCCCTTTTTTTCAATTTTGAAACCGGCGCTTTGATTCCACGGGCGTCAAATCTCTCTTCCACCGCCGTCATGGAGGCTGCACCCCTTCCCGAGTCTGTGCGGACTGCTGCCAGATGGGAAAGAATCCTCCGGGGGATAGCACGAGACAGCATGAACAGAAGACTCAACAGAGATGTGAATAACCTGGAAGAGTATTACGAGAATCTCAAGAAGGAGATGGAATTAAGCCTGGGAAGAGCTGGCCTCTCGGACCGCCTGGTTCAAGACCGAAAGGAAAAGATCGCTTTAATCCCTGATGAACTTGCCAAGAAGAAAGAGGATCTTCTCAAGAAATACAGCATCAGGATCAAGATCACTCCCTGTGCGGGTCTTTTTATGAGGATGCCCGCGGTTAAGATCCTCTGTGAGGCGCATATGGGGCGAGAAAAGAAGCCTATCTCTTTGACTTACAGTCCCGTGACCAAGTCGCTCGATCCCGTTGTCTGCGAGGGGTGCGGCCGGAGCATCACGAGCATTTCCTTCTGCCCACGACATCATGCGCTGTGTTCCCGGTGCCAGGAAAAGTGCCCTGTCTGCAAAGTCTAGGCTTTCATTCTTTTCCTCGAATTTTCTTGGGTCGTCGCTCCCACCAAGCTTGTTGCTCCTTTACTTGCTTCACCATGTCCTCCACCGGAGTCCTCAGTTCACCAGGGATGCGATCAAGCACGTGCTCTGCCTGTTTTCCTACAGGACCCTTTTTCTGCGTCTCTGAGAAA
>JAHECH010000774.1 GCA_024641835.1 Deltaproteobacteria bacterium | reverse complement strand
ACACTGGCGCCCGGGATCATGGAATCTCATGTTTCGATTGAAATCAATGGAATATTATAATACACAGAAAAGACTCTCTCATTTCAAATCCATGGTCACAGGATACGACGATGAAAATAGATCAGTTTCCAAAAGAGATCAGGCCTTATGTCGTCCCTGAACCGACGGGGAAGATGCTTTACCGCTGCCTTGGATGCAGCGCTCAGATGAGTATCGATCGCCTCCTCTATACCTGCCCTCGATGCGGCAGCGTGCTCATGCTTTATGATGAGCACTTTGACCGCATCACGGAATTGGGCGGGGACAAATGGCGCACGATTTTTGACTACCGCCGGATGCTCAATCTTCAACCACTCAAAGGGATCTTCCGCTATTACGAATTCATTGCGCCGGTAATTCCATTGGACCAGATCGTCTACCTTGGCGAGGGGCACACCCCTCTGGTGGAAGCGAATGATCGGCTGAAGGAAATGATCGGGCTTGATTTCTATTTCAAAAACGACGGTCTCAACCCGAGTGCTTCTTTCAAAGACAGGGGCATGGCGTGCGCCCTGAGCTACATCAATCATTTTGCAAAGAGAGAGAAGATCGGCAATCTTCTCGCCATCTGCGCCTCCACGGGAGATACCTCTGCATCGGCGGCGCTCTACGGGTCTTACCTGGAGGACTTCGTGAGCTCCGCTGTGCTCCTTCCTCACGGAAAAGTCACCCCTCAGCAGCTCTCCCAGCCCCTTGGGAGCGGTGCCAAGGTGCTGGAGATCCCCGGCGTTTTTGACGACTGTATGAAGGTCGTGGAAAACCTCGCTGAGAACTACCATGTCGCTCTCCTCAACTCCAAGAACAGCTGGCGAATCTTGGGACAGGAATCCTTTTCCTATGAGATTGCCCAGGATTTTGATTATGAGGTGGGAAATAAAGCCGTGGTTCTGCCCATCGGGAATGCAGGGAATATCACGGCCGTGATGAATGGGTTTTTGAAGTTTTACAAGGCTGGTGTCATCCACGAATTGCCTAAAATTGTGGGCGTCCAGTCTGAACATGCGGACCCTGTCTACAGGTATTACCTCGAAGGAGATGAAGACAAGCGAGTCTTCAAGGCTTTGACAGTCAAACCGAGCGTTGCCCAGGCGGCCATGATAGGCAACCCTGTTTCCATGCCGAGGGTCATTGAACTGGTTCGGGAATACAACAGGCTTTCAGGCGGAAAGCGCGTGTTTGTTGTCCATGTAAGCGAGCAGGAGATCATGGATGCCATGATCGTTGCCAATAGGAATGGAAACATTGCCTGTACCCAGGGGGGCGAATCCATGGCCGGTCTGAGGAGAGCGGTCCAGGCAGGTCATGTTCACCAGAGTGAGGTGGGTGTCCTTGATTCTACAGCTCACATGCTGAAATTCATCTCTTTCCAGGAGATGTACTTCCAGGACAGCTTTGATCCGGAATTCAAGGTAAAACCGAAGCAGGAGCTAAGAAACGCCCCTGTCCTGATCAAGCCGAGGAGTCTCAAGAAATTTCCACAACCTGGAAAGCCTCTGGAGGGAGAGGAGATGCGACTTTTCATTCAGGAAACGGTCGCTGAAATCGAAAAAATCCTGGGGCTTGAAAAGAAATAGATGAATATTCTTTTCATATGCACCGCGAATGTGAGCAGGAGCTTCCTGGCTGAAAAGCTGCTCAGCAATGAGCTCGGCTCCCTCAAGGGCGTTTCCGTCTCTTCTGCGGGCCTTTATGCTTTTCCCGGCAGCCCCCCAGATCCCATGATCGTGGCGTATCTCCAGGAAAAAGGGATCCCTGCGGAAGGGCATTCAGCCCGGCAGGTAAGGATACAGGACATTCAATGGGCTGACATGATTCTGGTTATGCAAAAGGATCATGCGGCGGATCTGGAAAAAACCTGGCCGGAGTCGAGAGGGAAGGTGAAATTGCTCGGGAGTTACATTTCAGGGGGCCTGGAGGGAGATGACATTGTTGATCCCTATGGCAAATCCCCGTACCACTATCGGCTCGCCCAGTCCCAGGTTACATTGGCCGTCAAAGCTCTCGCCAAATCGCTCGCTCAGGACCGGCCCATCGCGAGCGACAGTCGACGAGGAAACCAGCCGGGGCAAGGGGAGAGGGGAACGGGATCCGGCTGAGAAGCAGGAGCTTTTCCAGGAACCTCCTGGAACCGCGGTTCAATATGCTCAAAATTCGCGTCATCGTTGTGGACCGCACCAGATCTCCTTTTCTCAGGGATGGGGAAGCGTTTTATCTGGCCCGTCTCAGGAAGTATGCTCAGGTGCAATGGGTCGAAACCAGACCGGCAAGGATCACCAAAGGAAGACCTGATCCGGAGATTCTGAAAGAGGAAGCCCAGAACATACAAAAGCGGCTTTTCCCAGGAGATCGTATGGTAGCCTTGGACCGCTCAGGGCGTCAGTATAGTTCGGAGCGGTTTGCAGCCTGGCTGGATAGCCTATCCAGCACGGGTGTTGGCGTCGTTTCTTTTGTGATTGGGGGGCCTTTGGGGCTCTCCAGGGACGTGCTGGAGAAGGCGGATGAGGTGC
>JAHECH010000115.1 GCA_024641835.1 Deltaproteobacteria bacterium | reverse complement strand
ATCCGAGGCAGCTGTGGAATCGGCCATACACGCTGGGCGACCCACGGAGAGCCGTCTGAAATCAATGCCCATCCCCACCGAGATCAGGCAGAGAATGTATTCGTCATCCACAACGGCATCGTCGAGAACTTCTACACTCTGAAGAAAAAGCTGCGAAAGGCAGGCGTTGTTTTCAGCTCTGAGACGGACACAGAGGTTCTCGCTCACCTTATTTCCCTCAATTTCGACGGCAGCCTCAAAGACGCGGTCATGAAGACCATGGCGCAGGTTGAGGGCACTTTCGGGATTGCCGTCATCCACCGATATGCCCCGGGCGAAATCGTTGTGGCACGCAGAGGAAGCCCGCTGATTATCGGTGTGGGTGAGGATGGGAATTTTGCGGCTTCCGACGTGGCAGCCATGGTGAGGTACACCAACAAAGTCGTGCACCTCAATGACAACGAACTCGCAACGCTCACAAGCTCCAACTTTTCCATCTACACGGCTCAGGCTGCGACCGTTACCAGAGCGGCCGAGACCGTGGAGTGGCAGCCTCAAGACGCTGAGTTGAACGGATTCCCTCATTTCATGCTCAAGGAGATCTATGAACAACCCGAAACCATTCGGAATGCCATGAGAGGCAGGCTTGAGCCAGGTGAGGGTGTTCCAAAATTAGGCGGCATCATGCCTGTCTGGGACCAATTAAAGGAGTGCAAGCACCTCGTCGTTGTGGCCTGCGGTACATCCTATCATGCCGGGTGTGCCGGGAAGTACATTTTTGAGCGGCTGACTGAGGTGGACATGGAGGTGGAGATTGCATCCGAGTTCCGCTACCGGAAACTTAACTTTCCTCCCAATACGTTCATCATTGCTCTCAGCCAGTCAGGGGAAACGGCAGATACCCTTGCTGCGATCAGAGAAGCGAGGAGGAAAGGCGCCCGGCTTCTGGGTATTGTGAATGTGGTGGGAAGTTCCATATCGAGAGAAACAGAGGCTGGCGTCTACAATCACGCCGGCCCTGAAATCGGTGTCGCTTCCACCAAGATTTTTATCTCCCAGCTGACCATACTGACCCTCCTCGCTTTGCTCCTTGGCAGGCATCAGAAACTCTCCCTTACCGAGGGTGTGGAAGCCATTAAGGCGTTGTCGGAGCTGCCTGACGGGGTCAGAAAAGTCCTTTCCCAGGACAATCACATCCAAGCCATTGCAGAGAAATACTACAGGTGCAACAACTGGCTGTTTCTGGGCAGGAAGTACCAGTATCCTATCGCCCTGGAAGGGGCGCTCAAACTAAAGGAGATCTCCTACATTCACGCCGAGGGCTATGCTGCAGGCGAGATGAAGCATGGGCCGATCGCTCTGATCAACCCTGAGATGCCTACGGTCGCTATTGTTCCAAGAGATTCCATGTACGAAAAGATGATCAGCAACATCCATGAAATCAAGAGCCGCAAGGGACCCGTGATTGCCATCGCCACTGAAGGAGATACCAAAATCAAAGAGATGGCGGATGACGTGATCGAGATTCCTCAGACCCTGGAGTATCTCTACCCTATGTTGACTGTCGTTCCGTGCCAGCTCATAGCCTATTACTGTGCCAGGTTTCTCAACCGGGACATTGACAAGCCCAGGAACCTTGCGAAAAGTGTTACGGTGGAGTGATCAAACTCTGCATTTATAGGATAACTAGGCTCGCTGCGAAATTCTGCCTCGCCCCGTATTTCAGGTTGAAACTTGATCGAAAGCTTCATTCCTGAAGTCATGACCATAATCGCAGAACTTTAGGATCTGTCGCGGATTTAGCAATACACACAATGCTCCTCAAGGAGGCAATGAACATGTCAGCCCTGGACAGGTTATTCCAACGGATCGAGGGATACCGAAATGAAATCATCATGCTCCAGAGCGAGCTCACTTCCCGCGTCGCTCTTGGGCCGGACAACGGGGGTTCAGGGGAGCATGAGAAGTCAGCCTATTTGTTTGAAAAGCTGAAGGAAATGGCGCCCGCCTCCCTTGAAGAAATCAGATCTCCTGATGTGAGGGCGCATCAAGGTTATCGTCCGAACCTGGTCGCCCGGTGGAATGGAGAAACACATCATCCTACAGTCTGGGTATTGAGCCATGTAGATATCGTGCCGCCGGGTGATCTGAACCTCTGGGAGGGTGATCCTTATCGTGTCAGGGTGGAAGGGGACAGAATCATCGGGCGAGGCGTTGAAGACAACCAGCATGGCATCGTGAGTTCATACCTTGCTTTGAAAGCGATCCGGGAATCAGGAGAAGTGCTGAAGAGGCCTGTCGGGCTCGCTATGGTGGCAGATGAGGAGACTGGAAGCGAGTACGGGCTCGATTACCTTCTCAAGAACCGCCCCGATCTCTTCAGTTCTGACGACCTGATTGTCGTCCCGGACGGCGGCAATAACGAAGGGACGATGATAGAGGTGGCGGAGAAATCCATGCTGTGGCTGAAATTCATCGTGACGGGAGAGCAGTGCCACGGAAGCACGCCGGAGAAAGGAAAGAACACTCTCTATGCTGCAGCAAGGCTTATCGTGGATCTGGAGAAATTGAAAAAAGAATTCGCCTTGGAAGACCCTCTGTTCAGGCCGCCGAGGTCAACATTTGAACCGACGAAGATGGAGGGCAATGTTCCCAATATCAACACGATCCCCGGTCGCGACGTGTTCTATATGGACTGCCGCATTCTGCCCCAGTATTCGCTCGATGAGATCATGCAATACGCGGAGAAGATCGCCGGGGAAGTGGCAGGCCAGCTTCATCTTTCCATACGAATAGAGACTTATTATCGCCAGGAGGCGACAGCGCCGACACCGTCGGATGCACCAGTGGTCGTTGCGTTGAAGGAAGCTATCACGAGGGTGAAAGGCCTTGAAGCTAAACCCATGGGAATTGGCGGAGGGACAGTTGCCGCCTTCTTCCGCAGGCTGGGCCTCCCGGCCGCGGTATGGATAACGGAAACAGACACGCCCCACCAGCCCAATGAATATTGCCTCATCAGCAATATCATCTCGGACGCAAAGGTCTTCGCTTATTTGTACCTGGGGGGATAGTCTGGCGTGTATCCCCCCACCTTTGTCTTCTCCGGGTAAGGGCAAAGAGACAGTAATGCCGGACGAATGCAAGCCCCTCTTCGGCCCGGTGGGTTACGTGAAAAAGCCAGAATGCCCCGCTCGGAAGAGCGGGGATGAATGGCCATGGGGATTTTAAACAATATGGCCCGCAAGCTAAATGGCTTTTTCTTAGAAGAAGTCCCGTGCGGGAGCACGGGGCTTCTTCACTTCACTTTCTCCAGATGGAGAACCAGCTTGCCCCCAGTCCAGTACTCTACGAATCTGGCGCCAGTATTGATGCGATAGGTGTAACCCTGCTTATTCTTCGCCTGGGACTGATACACTTTCACAGGCATCTCATTTGTGCCGTTGGCCCATGTCGTATAAATTTCGTTGTTCTTGGCAGAACCCTTTACGATGAATTCCGAGCCCCAAGAGCTCGGGTTCACTTTCACATAAAGGTCGGTTCCCTCAACGAGTACATCTTCCACCACGGCCTTGTCCATGCTGAGGACTTTATAGGGCCCATAGGTGGCCTCCTGTTGCGCAAGAGCGCTGAGAGGGAAGAGAAAGAGAATGGCAACTCCAATTGTGACGAATGCTTTTTTCATCTTCATTACCTCCTTAGATTTTTTCGTTCACCAAAACCTCGTCAAAAAAAATCCCGATGGGGATGGCATCTTCATTCTGGGATACCCGATATTCTGAAAAACCAAAGGTCGCGAATCACCTCGTCCCTTCTAACTAACTAGTATATCAAAGAAAATGGGATTTTCAAGAGGATAAATCAGGGGGGATAGTCTTTTTAATGCTCTCACGGGGCGACCTCCTTTTCCAGTAGTCTTAATGAGATAGTGCCCCCTGCAGGGGCATGACGATCGCTGCTATTCCCATAAGGCTGCTTTCGGCCTGTCTTCAAGCCCTAGGACCGTTCTATTTCAATTCTTCCAGCCGGTGTAATTCTTACATGGTCACCAGTTCTCTGCTTCTTTCTGTGCGCCGCGGTTGGTCGTAACAAGAAACCTCACCTTCGGGTTCACATGCTCGCCATCGACCAGGGCGGCAAGTTCTTTGAACTCGGAAAGGGACAAGTGCGGGCAACCTATCACCACCATATCGAGTTCATCTCCCTTGGCGGTGGTCAGTTCACTTCGGGCTGCACACAAAGCATCCATTGTCACTGCGATGACTCTGGAGGGCTTCCGCCCCTGAAAAGCTGCTTCCAGGTTTGGCGCTTCAGGCGTGATACCGACCAGGTGGAAAAGGGCTGTAGTTCCTGCAGATGCAGCCGCCGCACCCAGGGCCTTGAGCTGATCCTCTGAAGGCCGCACCGGCACACCCTCAAGCACTGGTATCTGATTTTGCGCTATTTTCCCTATCAGATGACCGAGAACAGGATAGAACGAATCCTCTTTCTGGAGGGCGGGAGGTATGTTACTGAGGCGTATGAGTATATTGCCCGCTCGATTCTCTGTGAGATGCAACCCGACCGCGGGCACCCGTCCTGTGACAGCGCAACAAACGTCGAGAAGGTCGGGATAGCGTTCGGTACGAGCGCCAATCACTGAATTCGCGTAAACGATCGCATTGGACTCCCTCCATGCGATCTGCTGGCCAAAGAGGGGCTTCATCTCTGTCTGATAAGGAGCGCAGGTCCATGTGGGAATGCAGCCCATACTCTCATACGCCTTCATGTGGCGGAGGGCTTTCTCGGCCCAGCCCTTCGGCACGGGCCATTCTTTCCAATGGTGTTCGTCGAGGCCGCTCACATTCAGCGTCGTAGGTACGACAACTCTGGCTCCCTGGCTCGCAAGCCGCTCTGCGAACTCCAGATTGGCCTCGCCGATGTAAATGGTACTGTCGATATGGGCGGCTGATATGTCGAGTAACTCGTCGGCTCCATAGATCTCTGCCATCTTCACCAAGATAGTCATGGCCATGCGGGCCGCAGTTCCAGAACTCCCGCTCAGCATGGCACGGTCACGATCAGTCAGTCTCACTCTCCCTCCGTCAGTCAACCATCCCTTTTCCCAACCCTTCCACGGCATCCGCCACCTGGCCGATGGTAAACGGGCGCCTCAGTACCTCTGCCCAGTCCTCTTCTTTGACCCAGGTTTCATTAAGCTCAACACCACCGCCCAACAAAATCTTCGGCGTACCTAGCAGGGTTAACGCATCTCTTTCATCTACTTGAAGAGTGAGATGATGAAGATCGATCACCATGGCAGAAGGTTTTCCGTAGAGACCATGGCGCAGGGCTGAAAGAGCTGGAGACATCCTTTCGAACCCGATGACATCAAACCCTCGCTCCATGAGCTCAGCGCGCAAGCAGGCCCGGGGCCAGTGCTCAGCATCGATGACCCATACCATAGGTTTCCTTGATGCCTCGCCCTGAGCTCTTTCACCTTTATCACTCACTCTCTTTTCTCGCTATCGCTCATGTTTGATGAACGCACCCTTCTCGTATGCTTCAAACGCTATCCTCAGTTCTTCCTGGGTGTTCATGACAATGGGACCATACAAGGCCGCAAGGTTCGCGCGTACTTTTCAACAATACGGTTACGCATGGGGCAGTGCTGACATCTAAGGGGTCATGGGGGAGTCTTTCCCGGTCTCTCTTCGTTTCCTCATTTTGAAAGAGACCCCCATGGCCCCATCACAGATCCCATGTGTCAAGATACGTAACCGAATTTATGAACCGATGTACTTAGCTTCCGTTACCGAAAAAAGTGGCCCAGTTTTACCCGAATTTAAGACCTGCGAAACACTTCGGGTCTCTGATACCTTACCAGATTCCCGGGGCGAGTGTATAAAGAACTTTTCCTTCGTGCTGCGCCCTTGAAGTCAAACCGATATGAGCTTGTCTTTCGAGGATTTTGTGTTAAGAATAAAGCTTGAATGATCCTTAAGAGAGCTTGAGAACAAATGAAAAACATGGCGGACAAGGCCGGATCTCGGGTAAGCAGGAGGGATTTTCTGAAATACAGCGGTATCGCTGCCGGCGCCATAATACTCGGGGTGGGAGGAGGTGAAACAATGGCCACAACGAAAAGTGTAGTTGCATTTTTCAAAACCGAAGATCGGAAAACGGGTGTTGCTTCATCCATCAGCGCTCTGGATATCAACCCGGTGAAAAACAAACAGGTGCTCATCAAGCCCAATTTCAACACCGCAGATCTCGTTCCCGGCTCGACTCACAACGACACGCTGGCAAGTCTCGTGGAACAGATGTGGAGGATGGGTGCCAAATCGGTCGCCATTGGTGAGAGGAGCTATCCGCCGACAAAGGATGTGATGGAGCAAAAGGGAGTCATTCCTCTGCTCCGGAAACTGGATGCGAAAATCATCAATTTCGACGATCTGGCAGACAAGGACTGGGTGGAGATCAGGCCCAAGGGCAGCCACTGGCAAAAGGGCTTTCGTGTCGCCAGACCGGTTCTTGAGTCCGAGTGCCTTGTCTCCACGTGCTGCCTGAAGACTCATCAGTACGGCGGCGTTTTCACCATGTCCATGAAGCTTCATGTGGGAGTGGTCCCCACGACTAGGAACGGCTACGACTATATGAGGGAATTGCACAGCTCGCTGCACCAGAGAAAAATGATTGCCGAGATAAACGCGCCGTTCAAGCCGGCCCTCGTTGTGCTCGACGGAATCGACGCATTTGTGGACGGGGGCCCCATGACCGGGAAAAGGGCCAAGGGAAACGTATTTCTTGCAGGTACGGACCGGGTGGCCATTGATGCCGTGGGTGTTGCCATCCTGAAAACGCTGGGGAGCAATGACCAGATCATGAAGCGGAGAATCTTCGATCAGGAGCAGATCGCTAGAGCTGCCGAGCTTGGGCTTGGAGCAATGTCACCTTCGGCAATCGAAATCCTGCCAGTGGATGATCAGAGCGGGGAGTATTGCGCGCGTGTGCAGGAGATGCTGTCCAGAGGCTAGCGGGGGGCGGGGCCAGGGGCAGATTGTGGCGTGGAATCGCTCGGGTCTCGGAAGTCAAGGCAAGAAGGTCAGCTTCCCAGTATGGAGTCGAGACGATTGAGGTCGTTAACGACCCGCCACGTACCGCCCCCTGCTTCGATGCGCTCCTTCCACTTCTCGACCCTGGAGTAGTACTCCCGGGGATCGATATTGTCGCTTCGCAATTTGGTGACGTTCAGTGCCACAACCTCGCATCCGGTTACCCGGATGCCGAAGTCGCGTTTATTTCCCCGTTTCAGGTCTTCTTTCAGGTCGGAAAATATGAGGATGCGTTTTTTCCCTGCTCCCGCTTCATTCAGATATTCCACAGCCTGCAAAATGCCGCCTGTTATGTCTGTATATGCGCTTCCCTTGGTCACAGAAGCGAGGAACTCGTCCACTCTCTGTTTGAAAAGACGCTTCTGTTTGTTGGCGAGCGATGGACGTCTATCAAAGGTCATTTTGACGATAATGTCTTTTTCCGTGAAACTGGCGCTGTCGATTTTTGCTACAGCGAAAGAATCGCCCGGGTCCAGAGTGCCGAGGATATAGTTGACAATAGTTCGGGCCTCTTGTAAGTCCTTTGAATACGTGCCAGAGCTGTCCAAGAGCATGTAGATTCCTCTGGAATGACTTGTCTTATCAGCGCACCCGCAGACGAGCGCCAGAAAGGATATGAGGATTAAGCTCCGCCACTTCCTCAAGGTTGTGCCTCCTCCTCGATGATATCAGGATGTTCCGTATCCATTTGCCGTCTTCTGTCCCGTAGCCATTTCTCCATCCACACAAGTGGAAAGGCGATAACATCGTACAGGTTCACTACAAACTCTCCCGCGTATGTCGAAATGTCGCCCAACAATCTGAAAAGGAAGGCAATTCCCCGCAAAAAGGCTACCATGGCTCGACCCATTACTGTCCGCGAGGACTGGATAAAGGACTCCAGCGGTATGGCCACAAAAGCAAGGGCAAAAGGCAATATGAAACCCATGACCATTTGTCCTACGGTCGGAATCCAGCTACTGATTGTATAGGGTGACTCAACCTGGGCAAGGGTTTGCCGCAAGGCCTGAATATCCGCAGCGATCCGGTCGCGCATAAAAGCCAGGGCTGACTCAACGAATGCTAGGACCAGCAGTATGATGAAGCTCACCCATATCACTCGAACCCTCATCTTGTCATCCATCTGCCCAATGGTCGGAAACAGACGGGTGATGTGAAGGGATTCCATGAGGTACAAGCCCATGGCCAATTCTACCAAAATGATAACGAGGGCTGCTATGTCAGAGGTCTTGTAACTGCCGATGTAACTTCCCCCGCCCACCATCTCGGACATGGGAAGGGCAATGAGATTGAAGTTGATCACTGCGCCTCCAACGGCGATGAGCAGAACAAGGGCGGAACTCAAAAATTGGGTCGTGGCCGAGGAACTCAACCGTCGTTCGGTCTCATCCGTTTTACTGCTGATCTTTTGGTACTCGGCTATATGATTGTCGATGACGCGAGCCCGCTCAAGTAAGCCTGTAATGGTTTTGCCCGTTTGCTCCAGGGATTGTGAGAGCTTTCGCCAGTGGGGCTTCATTTTTTCCAGGAGGGCATGGCGCGCAGCGATTGCCCGGCGGTATTCTTCCATGACTCCTTTGTATTGTGCAACAGCGGTCCTGTGCACTTCGGCCAAAATATTGCCCAGCCAGTGATCCCTTCTTGATTCGAGCTCGGCTAGGCTATCCACTGCCGTGACCCAATCGGGTAGCGGAGGCGGTACCTCTGTACTTTCCTTGTAATCGCCTTCGATTTTCGTAACAAGATCGGCCATGAAGTGGTGGAGCGATGGATATGCGCCCAGATCCCGCTCCACCAGCGCCTCGATCCGACGACATTCACGCTCAATCACGCGCTCCGCCGCTTCTGCGCCTGCAGAGATCAAGACTTCCCTGTTGCGCTTTTCGAGGCTGTCCACGCTATGCATGAGTGATTCGGCCACCAGACGGAAGCCCGCCTGAATCCCTCGGCTTAAGGAATAGATGGCTTTATGGGCAGGGGTTCTGGCAAGGTAAAACACAACTACCAGGATCGCAAGCGCTATCATCCCGGATGTTACCGGCGAACCGGGTAGGATATTCGATAATCCTGCTAGGGACATGACAGCCTCCTTGTGAATGAGAATCTGACCACCAGCGTGAGGTTAAGCTGCAATAGACGTGCCAACGTGGCTCGGTATTGTCATCTAGAAAACAGGGAGTTTACGTGAAAAAGCCAGAATGCCCCGCTCGGAAGAGCGAGGATGAATGGCCAAGGGGCTTCACGTCGGATAGTCAGCAAGTTAGAGCGGATTTTTCCGCTTATCTTGCAGCTTTTATTTTTGGCGATTCTTCCAGCATGGGGGG
>JAHECH010000773.1 GCA_024641835.1 Deltaproteobacteria bacterium | reverse complement strand
ACGGAATCGCTGCCCTTGCTCTCGCTTTGGTCTATGGGTATGGGGGAATAGTCTCCATCGGCCATATGGGTCTTTTTGGTTTAGGAGCTTACTGTTCTGCCGTACTTTCTTTGAAGTTCGGCTGGCCAGTTTGGATTTCCATGCTTGCTGCTTTACTCCTTTCAGGGTTCGGAGGCTGGCTATTCGCCCTCTCGTCGGCAAGGGTGCTTGGCGTTTACCTGGCCATGACGACGGTAGCGTTCAACATCGTCATCGAACGCCTGATCATCCAGTTCCCGAAGCTTACCCACGCAGCGGCCGGGATGATCAACATCCCCAGCCTTAACCTGTTTGGGCACGTTTTCGACCTAGAAAATTACTATTACCTCATTCTTATCGCATGGCTCTTCGCACTTTACCTACTTCGCAATTTTAAGATTTCGAGTTGGAACTGCGTGACCAATAGCCTGAGGGAGACCCCGGTTGCGTGCCTTTTCATGGGCAACTCGGTGCCTCGTCTGCGGGTCACTCTTTTCGTTGTTTCTGCTGTGATTATAGGTGGAGCGGGCGCCCTGTATGCTCACATGCTCGGTCGACTCAACTACAACAGCTTCACTTGGGACCAATCGATCGTTCTCCTGACGATGGTCATCCTGGGCGGGAGAAGAGAGCTCCTGGGGCCTTACGTGGGGGCAGCCATACTCATTTTCGTTCCTCTCTTCTTCGGCGGACTCGTGGAGTACATGAACATCCTTTATGCCCTTATATTGCTTTTTTTCCTTCTAGTGACCCCTGATGGTATTGTCGGCTGGTTCAGGAGAAAGTGGCATGAAGGCCGTGCGGATCTGGCTTCTCATATCAGGGATTGGAAACTTGCAACCCCTGTGTATTCGGCGAGCTATGCCAAAGGAAGGGAAGATCGCCCTGTGGTAGAGGCGGTGAACCTTACAAAAAGATTCGGAGGTCTAACGGCTCTCAGCAATGTCTCTCTTCATATAAGACCAGGCGAGATCCACGCACTCATAGGCCCTAACGGCGCAGGGAAGACGACCTTCGTGAATGTCATCACAGGCCTTTACCCCGCAGACGGCGGTGACGTCCGCATCTATGGATCTTCGGTACATGGCAAAACAGCGGATGAGATCGCGCGCCTGGGCGTAGGACGGACTTTTCAGCAGCCATCCCTCGTGGCGGAAATGACAACAGCGGAAAACATGCAGGTCGCCACCCACCATCGGCTCATGGCTGATATTGTTTCAACCCTGCTGGGCTTGCCAAGCCACCATCGCTGCTGTTCCGCAGCCCGTTCTGAGGCCCTTGATTTGCTCCACGCGGTCGGACTCGGGAGTGTCGCCGATGTGCCTGTCGGCCAGCTGCCCCATGGATACCAGCGCCTCATCGAGATTGCCAGAGCCTTGGGCGTGCATCCTCGTCTCCTTATTCTTGACGAACCTGCGGCAGGCCTGGCTCCGCAGGAAATGCGTCACCTCTTGAAGCTGCTGGAGGTGATACGTATCAATGGCATAGCCATTTTGCTCATCGAACACAATATGGAATTTGTCATGTCCATTGCCGAGAGGATCAGTGTCCTTGATTTCGGAATGAAGATCGCAGAAGGCAGCCCCGGAGAAATCCAGCGGAATGAAGCGGTTCTGGCGGCGTATCTTGGGGAATAGGGTTTTTTCAAAGAACAAGCGGCGCACGGATGTTTTATTCGTGAACGGCACGTTTAAGCATGATAAGGGGAAGTCTCCATGCTTGACATAAACGGGCTTTCCATCCGGTATGGCTCCGTCGAAGTGGTGCATGGGGTCACCATGCATGTCGAAGAAGGAAAGATCGTAGCCCTCATCGGACCCAACGGCGCCGGAAAGTCCTCTGTCCTGAGGGCAGTTTCGGGGCTGGTTCAGCCATCCAGCGGGGATATTGTTTTTCTCGGTGCAAGCCTGGCTGGTGCACTGCCACACGAAATTGCGGCAGCCGGCATCGCCCATGTCATGGAGGGAAGACATCTGTTCGGCGGATTAACGGTTGAAGATAACCTGCTGCTGGCCGGCGCAAGCGATGCGAGTGGGTCCGCCGGCAACATGGAAGCGGTACTACAGAGATGGCCGATTCTGGCTCAGCGTCGCCATCAACTGGCCGGAAATCTTTCCGGAGGCGAGCAGCAGATGCTGGCCATCGGAAGGGCGCTCATTTCGAGGCCACGGTTGATCATGCTAGATGAGCCTTCATGCGGGCTCGCTCCCAAGGTGGTGCGGGATCTGATGCAGACGATCCTGGACGTTCGCTCCGAGGGAATGACCGTTCTGCTCGTTGAGCAAATGGCTAATCTTGCTCTCAAGATCTGCGACTATGGTTATGTCATGAGCAATGGCAAAATAGTCATGGAGGGAACAGGGCAATCACTTCTATCCAATCCAGATCTTCAGGTCAGCTATCTTGGCGGCGAGGTGAGTGCGGGTAAGCCTGGAGAGGGAGTCATTCCCATCGCGCCCAAAGCAAAACTGGAATGGACGGAGGCCCCCCAAGCGCCAGGAGAAATGGACTATCGCGCAAAGGAGATGGCAAGGCAGGAGAA
>JAHECH010000114.1 GCA_024641835.1 Deltaproteobacteria bacterium | reverse complement strand
GCATCAGTGCACCCAGGTGTATTTCAGCCCCAATGGCGGGTGCACTGATGCCATTGTCAAGGAGATAACCAACGCCAAAAGTGAGATCCTAGTCTAGGCTTATTCCTTCACTTCCGCTCCTATTGCCAAGGCTCTGGTTTCCGCACACAAACGAGGCGTAAAAGTGGAAGCTATCCTGGATAAAAGTCAGAGATCAGTGAAGTACATATCAGCTTCCTTTCTGGCCAATTCAGGGATACCCACCTTTATAGATGCCCGTCACGCCATAGCCCACAAAAAAATCAGGGTCATTGACCAGTCAACGGTGATCACAGGCTCATTCAATTTCACCAGAGCAGCTGAAGAGAAGAACGCCGAGAATCTCGTCATCATCAAATCAAAGGAACTGGCAGGGATCTACATTGTATTGATTGGATGGAGGTTGCGGGAAGGAATGTGGTAAAAGACAGCGCTCAGAGGCAAGTTTTCGAGGAGTACCTGAATACTCATGATGTGAAAATAGGGGAGGAATGTCTTCGTCCTGATTCTGCAGAGTGAGTCTCTTTGTCTCACCTTTCCGTGTGAGAATCTGTGTTAGAAAAACTCTCCAATATTTGCCAAAACTGGAAAAAATCGGAAAAGGCGTGGAAAAAGGAATCTTGTGTTTTCAAATAGTTATAGGAATATGAGGAGGTTAGGAAACTCGAGGTCATTGTCTCTGAATCATGCGCCGCGCCTCATCCTCGCTGAGAGGAGCGACCCGCCAGACGACATCTTCCAGGGCCTCCACGAATATACCCCCAAGACCGAAGAGGACAATCGGCCCGAAGCATTGATCACGCTTTCCGCCCAGGATCACTTCCTTGCCCGGGTTTGCCATAGCCTGGACCATGACTTCGGTTTCTTTTCCGCCCAGGGAGAGGAAGCCTTGAAAGGCTTCCGTGACTTGCTCTTCCGAGTCCAGGTTCAGACGAACTGCACCACGGTCGCTCTTGTGGGAGATATGGGGGCGGTTGATTTTCATGGCTACAGGCCCCTTTGATCCTTTCCATATGTTCAAGGCTTCAACGGCTGTTCGCGCCAGCCGGTATGGGGGGAGTGAAAAGCCATAGGATCGAAGGAGTTCCATAGATTCGTTCAGAAGCAGTTCCGCCCGCCCGCCCGCTCCAGCGAGGATGTTCGCTGCGGTATGTTTGTCGATGTTGCGGAGGGATCGGATTTCCATCGCCGGCGCTTTTCTTATGGCCCATCGGTGAGAAAGAGAGAGGGCGCGCATCGCACTCTCAGGGGTTGAAAATACGGGAATCTTCACATTCTTCTTGAGGTAGTCATTTTCCACGGCCTCGGTGAGAACAAAGGTAGCAACGGGCTTTTGATATTGTTCAACCAGGCGTTCCACTCTTTTGAAAAGCTCTCTCGACGCTTCCTGCTCAAACCCACGGCGATAGCCATGGCCGAGGAGGACGCCATCCACATCCTCTCTTTTAAGCATCTCCTCAACGATGTACTCATAGAACTCCAGTTCAAAAAGATCGCCCAGATCGAGAGGGTTTTGGAGGCGGATCACGTGAGCCCTGAAGCGGCTCTCGAACTTTCTCAGAAAATCATCAGGGAACTGGGCAAGGCGAAAACCGTAGTAAGCGCAGGCATCCGCAGCGATAACCGCGTGTCCGCCGGAGCGTGAGACCACGGCAAGGCGATTGCCTCTGAGAGGGGGTAGAGCCTGCGACTTGACGTAATCCATGGCGTCGTCAAGTATATTGAGGCGAATGCAACCCGCTTGTTCCAGGGCATAATCAACCAACCTGTCGTCAGTGAAAAGGGCTGCCGTGTGGGAGTGAGCGATACGCGCACTTTCTTCGAAGCGGTTGGATTTGTGAACGAGAATCGGTTTGTCCGCTTTGGAGGCGATCTCGACGAACCTTCGGCCATCCGTGAATCCCTCAAGATAGACCAGGATGATTTTCGTGCCCTTGTCATAGATGAGGTATGAGAGCAGGTCGTTTTCGTCCACATTCAGCTTGTTGCCCATGGAGACGAACTTGTTGATGCCAATGCTTTCGTCCGCCAGGAAGTTCAGGTAGCTCAGACCTACGCCGCCGCTCTGTGCCAGGATGGACACGGGCCCCGAAGTCAGGTCCCGCCGCAGGGGCATAAAAGGGAGGGCGAGGCCGACTTCCAGGTTGATCACGCCGATTCCGTTCGGTCCTATGAATCGAATGCCATGCTGCCTAGCCGCATCCTGGCATGCCTTTTCGAGGGGTTTCCCCTCATCGCCCATCTCTGAGAAGCCGCTGGATTCAATGACCGCATGTTTGATCCCTTTGTGGCCGCACTGGTCGAGTATCCCCGGAATGGTCCTGGCAGGGGTGAGGATGACGGCTAGGTCAACCTCACGATCGATTTCCTCAAGGGACTGGTAAATCCTTTGACCGAAAGCGACCCCTCGTTTCAGACCGACGGAGAGGATCTCACCCTGATACCCGAGGGTGAGGCAGTTGAGAACGATATTCTTGCCTAGATTCGTTTCATCAGGAGAAACCCCGATGACCACAATGTTCCCCGGGTAGAAGAAGGGAGCAAATTGCGACGAGTGCTCTCTCATCTTTTTCCTCTCCTCATTTTTCTCGCCTCCTCTTTCCAGCCCCGTTGCTTCCTCCCTTTGAACCGGCGGTAGCGGTCAGGATCTCTGTGGGCATCCAGGGCAAAAGTTCCGGCCAAGAAATCAGGCGGTGCTGATCCAGGTTTTTCCTTTTTAGTCTTTTGAGATTGCTTCGCCTCTCGGGCGTCCTCGTGCACAAGCGGCCCTGAAATGAGCCGGGGAGCGACTTCGCGGGCCAAAAAAAGCTCGCCAAAGGAATAGAACGGAACCCCCTCTTCTCGCGCAGGCCCTGTCATGATTTCAAGAAGAACAGGTTTGTGATCCTTACGGCGACCGATTCTCATGGCCATGTCGCTGTCAGACGTGAGAACGAGGAACGTGTCAGACTTCAAACCCTGTTCCATCACATAGGCATGAGCCCTTCTCCTCACGCAGGCATACAGAATTTTAGGCACGTTAAGGCTGGGGTTTTCCAAGTCAAGGGTCCACCGCCTGTCGATCGCTCTGATCCGATTCTCGTCCCATTCGAAGAGGGATCCGGTTTTTCCGATAAGGACTTCGGCAATGTGGCTCTGTCTCACGTGGCCCCAGCCAGGCTCCTCATGGACGGCCCAGAGCAACTCCTTGTAAGTGATATGTCCTTCCACATCCGGGACAAGGCCGAATTCATCCGGCCTATGACCGAGGATGAAGGACATGAGGGAAACGAGATTATCTGCCTTTATCCGGTTTCTCTTTGACACCAGTCACCCGCAGGACCTGATTAGCAGTTTACGGGCTGTTGCCCAAATCGTCATGTGGGCATTCGGGTCAGGACGATGAGGCATTTCAGAAAAAGCCTCATCACCCTGTTAGCCCAGCTCGAACAGGGTTTCTCTGAACGTGTTCCTAAAGCAACGGGATTTGGGCAACAGCCTGTTTAGCCCTGACAGCTTCACCTCCCCGTCATGGACTGACTATGTCCGACATTTTTTACAGTGCACAGTATTTTTCGTAGACCTCCTTGGACAACTCATTCATAGTGCTTTCGTGGCAGACGCTGCCATGATAGAGGATGTAGGCCATGTCGCAGACAGACCCGGCAAAGGTCAGATTCTGCTCAGCCACCAGGTTGGAAACCCCAATGTTCTTGAGTTCGCGGATCGTTTTTTCGAGCTGCTGTACGATGACGGGAGCCAATCCTTCTGAGGGTTCATCGAGGATGATCATCTCCGGATTTCCCATGAGCGTCCGGCCGATGGCCAACATCTGCTGCTCACCGCCGCTGAGCCTGCCCCCCTCCTGACTGCGTCTTACCTTGAGATGGGGAAACAGCTCAAATAATCGCTCAGGGGTCCAGGGCTCAAAGCCCTCACGGGGGGGTTGTCTGCCCACTTCAAGATTTTCCATGATGGTCAGCTTGGAGAAGATCCTCCGGTCCTCCGGTACATAGCCCAAACCAAGGGTGCATGTCTTAAATGGAGAGAGGTTATGGATCTCCTGACCCTTGAAAGTGATCTTGCCGCTACGCGGCGAAACAATCCCCATGATGCTTTTGAAGGTCGTTGTTTTGCCCGCGCCGTTTCGACCAAGCAAGACCGTGATCTCACCCCACCTGACCTTAAGGGATATATCAAACAGAATTTGTGCCTTTCCGTAGAAGGTATTTAGTCCCTCTACATTGAGCATGATGTCATTATTCTCATCATTCATTGTTAATAACCGGTTATCAACTTCAGCCAATATTGCCATGGGCCCTGAACCTTGGGCCCTGCGTGGCGGAAATGCCTGGGAGATAGGTGGCGCGGACGGTTCATTGCCGGTGCCCAAATAAATCTCCTGTACCTTCTGGTTGCTCCGAACCTCTTCGGGTGTCCCCTCGGCTACCAGTTCACCTTGATTTAAAACAATGATTCGGTCCGCATAGCCAAAGACCACATCCATATCATGTTCGGTAAACAGGGCGCCGATGTTACCTGTTCGAACGATATTGCTCGTCAGTTCCATCAACGTCATGCGTTCTGAAACCCCCATCCCGGCAGTGGGTTCATCCATGAGCAACAAACGTGGTTGGTTTGCCAGAGCCACTGCAAGTTCAACTCGCTTAAGATCTCCATAGGCAAGGACGCCGCAAGAACGGTTGGACTGATCCTCGATACCCACCAGTTTCAATAAGGCCATGGCCTCGTCAACGTATAGGCTCCTGACTTTCCTGGTCATAGATTTCGTTCGTTTGTGGAATGACAGCAAGGCCATCTGAACATTTTCCAGGACCGTCATGGAAGGAAGGGTGGCAGTGATCTGGAAAGATCTCCCCACACCCAGTCGAAAGACATCTCTAGGTTTGCTGCCGTTGAGCTGTTTTCCCATGATAACGATCGTGCCGTGGTCAGGACGCAGCTGACCGTTGATAAGATTGAAACAGGTCGATTTCCCGGCACCATTGGGCCCGATCATGGCCAGCAACTGGCCCTCATGCAATTCAAAGCTCACATTATTGACGGCTTTGATCCCGCCGAAAGCCTTGGAGAGACCGTTGACTTCCAATACTTTTTTCATGGTTCAGTTCTCTTGATCAGCAAAATATCTACCTAATCGCTTATGTATGGAGCCTGCAATACCCGACGGAAAGGCCACCACAAGAAAGACAAAGATACCTCCGAGGATGAGCTGCCAGAAATCGATCCGTGAAATTTTGTCATGCAACCATATAAACGCCGCCGAGCCGACGATGGGGCCGGCTAGGGTCTCGATACCGCCCAACAAAACCATAAACAGGAAATCAAAGGAACGGGGGATGGCCATTTCATTCGGAAATACGCTTCCTTTGGAAAATACGTATATTCCGCCGGCCAGCCCGGCAAAGGTGCCTGCCACGGCAAAGGCAAACCATTGATGCCGTTTCAAATGGATGCCGATTGAATCTACTCTCAGGGCTGAATCACGGCAAGCGCGCATGGTATAACCGAAAGGAGTGAAGATGATATAGCGCAAAAGGAGAATCCCGCCGACGCACACAACCATTGTGAGATAGTAGAAGACGATCTTTTGATCAGCCCACCCCGACGGCCAGATGCCCAGAATGCCGTCATCGCCCCCCGTAAATCCGCCCCACTGAACCACGATAGACCAGCAGATCTGCGCGAAGGCGAGCGTCAGCATAGCCAGGTAAACGCCGGAGAGGCGGACACAGAACCATCCGATGATCAGCGCCAAAAGCCCAATGAGCAGCGGCGCCAGCAGCATGGCCAGTTCCATCGGCGTTTGCATGTAATGGACCATCAATGCTGCGGCATAGGCGCCGCCGCCGAAAAAGACAGCATGTCCAAAGGATATCATCCCGCCCGGGCCCATCATGAAGTAAAGACTCATGCTGGCCAAGGCGAAGAGGGCGATTTCCGTCATCAGTATCAACTGAAAGGATCCGGCAAATGCCGGCAACACCAGGATCAGGACTAAAAAGACAGCCCCCAAGAGTCTCAACCTCTTGGAAGCCGGTTTGAGGACTGATTCTGAAGCACCCGCCTCACCGTGTTCTTCAGCTTCGGCCTTTCCCAGAAGGCCGTGAGGACGAATGATCAGCACCACGGCCATGAACAGAAACATCAAGACGAGCGTGCTCTTAGGAAAAACCAGGACACCGAATGATCCGAGTTCGCCGATAATCACAGCGGCTAGATAGGCGCCCGGGATGCTTCCCATGCCTCCCACGACAACCACAACGAATGCGGAGGCAATGATATTCAGGTCCATCAGGAGATTCGCTCCTCCCTTGGGGAGCTGAATGGCACCACCCAATCCCGCTAAAAAGGATCCAAGGAAAAAGACACTGGTGAAGAGCAGAGATTGGTTGACCCCCAGGGCACCGGACATCTCCCGGTCTTCGGTGGCAGCGCGGACCAATATTCCCCAACGGGTGCGGTTGAGCAGCAGCCAAAGTCCGCCGAGAATTAGCGGCGCAATGACGATCAGAATAATGTCATACTGGGGCAGAAAAGTCCCCATAATATCCATCCGGCCTTCCAACCCAGGCGGCATGGGACCAAGGATGTCCTCTGCCCCGAATATCATCCTAGAGAGATCCTGGATCATTAAGACGATTCCAAAGGTCGCAAAGAGAATGAAAAGCTCATGGGTGCGATAGAGACGTCTCAGCAGGAAGGTCTCAACAATCAGTCCTATGAGCGCGACACCCAACGATGCAGCCACGATGCCGGTCCAGAAGAAAACGCCGCCGGACGGCAAATACGAAATGATATAATAGGCCAAATAGGCGCCGACCATATAAAAGGAGCCGTGGGCAAGGTTTACGATGCGCGAGACGCCGAAGATAAGCGACAGGCCGCAGGCCACAAGAAATAGACCTGAAGCATCTGAGAGACCTGTCAAGAACTGAACGATGTAAGAACCCAAGGTTCTATTCCCTTGTTCCCAAGTGGAACTACTTCTTTTTCCCCAGGACCGCTTTCTCTTCAGGTTTCAACATGATGATGGGGAGACTTGCTGACTTCAAAGGACGCACAATTCTTTGCTCATGTCGAGAAGCGGAGAAAACCCTGCGGATTACGTAGGGACGGGCCTAATGCCCGCCCCTACAAAATGAAGACCGCACGAGCCACGGCCAGGCAATTGTGTTCGCCAGATTTTCAGTGCTGGAATAAGGCGAGGCCTCATCGGCTTCGCTTGCTAACCTTGACTTATTCATGTCTCAGTTCGCGGACTTCGTCGTCGCTGGGCAGATAATCCTTTCCGTCGGCATAGGCCCAATCAACCATGATGCCTTTGCCGTTTTTCAAGGCGGTATATCCGACGTAGGCGCCCATAGTGGATTGGTGATCGATCTTGCGGTAGGTGATCGGGCCGAAAGGGGAGTCAAAGGTCAATCCTTCCATGGCTTCGATCATTTTGTCCGTGTCGGTGGATCCGGCCTTTTGCAGCATATGATAGACAGAGTACATCGTATTGTAGCCTACGACGGAACCGGTTCGCGGATAGTCCTTGAATTTCTTCCGGTAGGCATTGAGGAACTTCGTATGGGCCGGGGTCTTGATGGCATACCAGGGATAGCCGGTCACCAACCATCCCACCGGGGCTTCATCCTTCAGGGGATCAAGGTATTCGGGCTCACCGGTGAGCAGGCTAACGACTTTCACGTTGTCAAAAAACCCTCTGAGCTTCCCTTCTCTGACGAACTTGGCCAAATCGCTGGCAAAGGTCACATTATAGATCGCTTGGGGTTTGGCAAGCATCAAGGCCTGAATCTCGGCACCCGCATTGATTTTAAACAGGGCTGGCCATTGCTCAGCAACAAATTCAACATCAGGCCTTTTGGCTTTCAATAGCTTCTTGAAGGAAGCAATAGCGTCTTTCCCAAAGGCATAATTGGGCGCAATAGTTGCCCACCTTTTCGCCGGGAATTTCGAAGCCTGGACGGCAAGCATGGCCGCCTGCATATACACCGACGGCCTTAACCGGAATGTGTAGCGATTGCCATCGGCCCAGGTGACGGCGTCGGAGAGGGGTTCGGCGGCCACAAACAGGACCTTGTTTCGCTTGGCAAAGTCCGTTAGGGCGAGTCCAACATTGGATAGATAGGTACCCATAAGTAAAGCCACCTTGTCTTTTCTCACGAGCTCCTCGGCGACGGTCACGGCGGTTCCCGGTTCCCCCGAATCATCGCGAGAAATGACTTCGAGTTTCTTGCCCATCACGCCGCCCGCTTTGTTGATCTCCTCCAAGGCGAGCTTCCAGCCGTTTCGATATGGAAAGGTGAAACTGGTTAGTTGGCTATAGGTTTGAATGTCCCCGATTTTGATCGCATCTCCGGCAAATGCAGCCGATGCGGCACCCAGAAAGACCATTGACACCATCATGAACATAACCATAATCATTTTTGTGGCTTTCATTTCTTATTCTCCTTGCGATGTTTCCAGGTTGAAGTTCTTGCATCCATCCTTGGATCGCATCTGGCGCAGGACTCCCTATTATGCCGGGATCTTCGATGCCCTATTCTGTTTTTTCTGCGGACCCTTTGGTGATAAGAACTCGCTTTTTCTGGAACAGAGGATAGGGGATTCATTCCTGTGCGTCAAGGGCGAACTCGGCATCCTGATTCACCATCAAGGCATCATCTCCCCGCCAAGACGGGATCTACGAGCTCCGTTGCAAGCGTTCGCTCCTCCCCCCCCTGCCTTTGCAGGGGCAGGCTTGCGGCGTAGGGGGTAAGGGAGAACTCTTTTCTACGGACTTCGTCTGCTCAGAGAAAGAATCGCTTCAACAATTTTCTGATACCCCGTACACCGGCAGAGATTCCCTCTCTCCCTGAATTCCGCCATGATCTCACAGGCTTCATTCAGGGTCGTCGGCTCATGATAGTCGAACTTTGGTAAAAGCATGTGGTTCCACTCTCGAGTCCATTGAAGGAAGTTGTCAGTGGTCAATTGAACGGGTGTTGATCATGATGAGAAGGTGCACGGCCCACGGTTTACGCTTTATGCGATCCCCTTTGCCATGCACGCTGCGCCGCGCGCGGACAAAGAAGACCAGAAAATCAGCCATGATATAAGGAATGGTGGGGAGGCAGGAACCAAGCAAGGGAACCGGCGACGGAATTCCTCGACGAATTTTTGAGACGCGATACTAGTATCGTGTCCCTGAAATACCTTGGCATAATCCTCTGCGCGACCCTACCCCTGCCGGGCATAAGCGCTAGGTTCAAGCTGGTGCTGGAAGGATAGAAGGCCGATGATGCCTTTTCTGGATGTGACTGGCGGGAGGGCGCTGTCTTTTCACGGTTTATCTATGGGGGAAACCCCTGGCCCCGAGCGAAGTCGAGGGGAACAGCGGGAGGGGGCAGA
>JAHECH010000772.1 GCA_024641835.1 Deltaproteobacteria bacterium | reverse complement strand
AACGCATATCCGAAAGGGGATATCCTTGAAAGGATTCACCAGGAATTCAAAGTGAACATTAATTGGCTCTTGACCGGGGAAGGGGAGCCATACATGAACATGAGCGGGAAACAGAACGTGCCCGCCGGCATAACCGATGATGAACTGGCGCTCATCAGGACCCTGCGCCTGTGCGGGGAAGAGTATAAGAAAAGGGTTTATATCGCGGCCACCATAAGAGCCCAGAACGTCATCGAGGAAAAGAAGCTGGAAACGAAAGAGAAATTGACCGCCCAAAAAGATCTGGAGAAACTGTCGACCACGTCCATAGAATGAGCGCCTAGGAGGTTTGGATGATTTCTCTCCGCGTCCTGGTTGTTATTGCCTTGTTTCTATTGACGAGTTGTTCTACCTTCGGCCTATTCGGCAAGAGCCCTGAGGATAAGCCTTCACTCACCGACCCGCCTGCTCGTTCGCTTCTTGCCGATACCCAACGGCTCGCACCTGACCATATACCGTTTACCCTGATCGTTCTGATGCTCGGATTCATGATCCGTTATATAAGGTCACGTAGGCGCCGCCCCAGGAAACTGTACGGGTTGAGCGATCGAGAAATCGCCCTGATCGGCTTGGCCTCCGACACCCTGTCGGATCTCTGGCGCCTCCTCAAGGCAAAACGCAGATGCAACATCGTCCATTTCCCGCGATAACGGTGGATGAATGGATATGACATTCGGACCGTTTAGGAGCTTTTGGGTCATAGTGACCTCAAGATGATGATGATCTATACCCATGTTCTCAACCGTGGATCGGCTACATTCGCAGTCCGGCAGCCGGCTCTTGACTCTAAGCAAAGAGGGCTCTTAAGTAGATCCACATAATCCTTGTTAGGGACGTGAGAGGGTGCAGATGAAGTCAAAATACCAGATTTTTGTCAGTTCAACCTACGAGGACCTTAAATCAGAGCGTGAATCCATTATTAAGGCTATTCTAGAGATGGGCCATATTCCTGTGGGTATGGAAATGTTTAGTGCTGGCGATGAACAGCAATGGGAGCTCATAAAGAGGCAGATCGAGGACTGTGATTACTATATTGTTGCTGTAGCCCACCGGTATGGATCAATGGATGGAGTTATAAGTTACACCGAGAAGGAATATGACTATGCTGTGTCAAAAGGCATTCCCACATTGGGCTTCATAATTAATGATGACGCTCGTTGGCCAAAATCGAAAATGGACACTGACAGCGCAAAACAAGAAAGTATCGCAGAGTTTAAGGAGAAGGTCAAAAAGAAAATAGTTAGCTTCTGGAAGAACTCGGACGACCTATATGCAAAAGTATCTATCTCGCTCTCAAAAGCCATAACTTCATATCCAAGGCCCGGATGGATAAGGGCAACAGAGATGGCGAGTACAGAAGTCATGAACGAGATGTCCCGGCTCAGCAAGGAAAATGGAGAATTGCGATCCGCGTTGGCGGCTTCCGAACTCCAACGCAAAAGCGATACCGAGGAAGAGAAAAAGAAAACGATGATATTGCTAAAAAAGAACAGCGTGCAGGTGGCTTTTTATTTCGATGGAGATACAGATTGGACTCGTGGCTTAGAAGTACCCTTGTATCGCGTCTTCAGACTTTTGGCACCGGAACTCATGGTGGAGAAGTCAGTTCATGATACAGCACGGTTCCTTGGCACGATGCTTCGGCCAAAGGATCTCAAGAAAGAACAAGAGGTTCGTAGTCAGTGGCCTATACCAAGCAACACGGTCCGGGAATGGTTAGCGGACCTCCATGCACTGGAGCTGATAGCCCCCTCATCCAAGAAGCACGCCCTGCAGGATACGGGCGAATACTGGAGCATTACGCCCAAGGGGAGGAGCATATATGCAATGATACGGATTGCCGCTCTGGAAAGCAGAGCAAGCAAAGGCCACGACGAAAGAGAAAATCCCTAACATCGGGCCGGACAAGGATGCGCGGAAAAAGCGCTCGCACACCTGTCAGCCCAAGCGTTGGTCACCCGAGTTCGTATCTGGTGGCATCACGCATAAGAGGTCTAATGATGCCGGTGCGTGTTGATGTCAATCCGAGAGAGGACTTCCTGCATGTCGAGGCGTCAGGCAAAACCATTAAAGAGCTTCTGGGGGGTAAAAAGATCGACTATCTTGCACCCATGAGCACGAGCCGCACATTCAAAAAGGCCCCCAAAGCCCAGACAAAGGAACAAGAACAAAAAGGCCTTTTTCAGGGAGCCTAGGAGTTCGTTATTTACCACATCAAATGAAAGGAGCGAGTTATGCCAGAAAGCAAATCACACAAGAGGGGTAAAGGTAGTGCTTCGCAAACAGAGGTCTCAATTCCAGGGGGTCGTCGACTTGATGCGGTCCGGGGGGAGTCGGTGATTGAAGTTGAGCGAGGTGGCACGCCCCAGAAAATTGATCAGGCGCTTTCCAGACTTAAGACTCAAAAGAATAAAAAGAAAATCCTCCGCGTTCCCCAAAAAGACATGGAGTTAGCGGCCGAACGTGCTCGAAAAAAGCGGATGACGGTTACGATCACAAATATGTCCAAAACAAAGCGAAAGAAAATAT
>JAHECH010000113.1 GCA_024641835.1 Deltaproteobacteria bacterium | reverse complement strand
CACAGAGTGGTATGGAGTATCTAACCCGCTAATATCGCATGCTTTACGTGATTCGAGGGTGTGTTGCGGTGTTTATTTGATTGGGCGAGAGCATCAGGAGCCGGGTAAAAAGTATCCGGTTTCCGTTCTGAGATGCTTTGCAACTGGGTAATATGTATCCGGATTCAAAATCATTTGAATATACGTAATCCTGCATGGCGGGTTCGCGGGGTAAAGCGGATTTTACGAGATAAAAAAGAACTTCTCTATAAATTGTGTTCCTCACGGACAATGTCGATAACGGTCACTTCAGGAGGTGAAAGAAAACGGATGGGCGGTCCCCATGTCCCTGAGCCTCTGCTCACGTACAAGTAGGAGCCAGACTTGAAATCATACAAGCCGGATACATAGGGGAAGAAAGCTTTCACGGCAAGGATGAATGGGAAGATCTGGCCTTTGTGAACATGCCCCGAGAGCTGCAAGTCAAAAAGACCGATCGCATCCTTGTCAACTACGGGTCTGTGCTTCAGAAGAATCGTGAACCTGTTCCGCGGATAACCTGCGAGCAATTCCTTTTCCTTAACTTCTGCCGCAAAGCCGTACGACTCTCCGGCCGGGTCGTCCACGCCAGCTATGGTGATAAGGCCAGCGACGTTCGCTCCATTGCCACGAAACATGGTAAACCCTGCTTCCTTCGTAAAATTCAACGACCGGCTTAAGCCGGCATAGTACTCGTGGTTTCCCAGAACAGCAAATTTCCCGTATCGCGGTTGAATTTCCTGGAGCATCTTCGCCAGCACTTTTAAATTATCGGGCTGCCCGTCGACAAGATCACCGGTTGAAACCAAAATGTCAGGGTTGGCTTCCTTCACCGCTTGAAGGATTCTCTTCAGCCTGGCCTCTCCCACGATCAGTCCCAGGTGGACGTCGGTAATCTGGACGACCCTGATCTTGCCTATTCCCTCGGGAATCTTGGTGGTCTTTAACGTCACGTGCTCGGTTCGGATGTCAAAAACCTGATACAATCCATAGGCGGCGATGAATACGGAGACGGTGAGTCCTATGAAAAATACCATTTGGGCTGAGAGACTTATCTTGGACAATTCTTGATGGATGATGACTCTCAGAAGGTAGATGAGCAGCCTATAAGAATCCATAACCAGCGACGTACATACGAACAGAAACAGCAACCCCATCCAGATGTAACCGATGTAGGCCAGGATTTTACCTGCTACTTCGAGTCCATGGCTCTCGGCAAGTCGCACAATGGCAGGGCAAAGGACCATGATGAGCATGAAGACAACAATGAGGACGCTGGCGGGAAAGCCAAAAGCAAGAGCCTGTTTTGCTCTTATGAAGGCGTATGCGTGAAGCAGGCCGTAAAGCAATGAAAAGATGGTCAAGAAAAGAAACAATCCCATTCGAAATTAGCTCCTTTTTAGGGTTTTCACATCAATCATACACAGAAAATAGCCGATTTCCCAACCCCCTAACCCCTCCATCCGGGTAAGGGAAGCCTGCACCTTATCACCTAATGCAAGCCTTTGGCCGCAACCAAATTCGAATCTCGAAATCCGAAATTCGAAACAAATTCAAATCAAAAATTTTCCAATGTTCAAAACAAAGGCCCAACGTCTCAGGGTATTGGTCATTTGAATTTGGATCATTGAATATTGTTTCGAGTTTCGTGCTTCGGATTTCGGATTTTCAAGTTCTCCGCAAAAGGCAGAGAACTCACAGCCTAACACTCTAAGTAGCCTTGTGTTCACTCTCCTGTCAAGAGGTTTGGACTCGGGGGGCTCTTGCAGGAAGATGCTTCTGGTGCATGGAGGCTCCTTGTGATAGACTGAATGGTATCCGAGGCATAAGTCACCTGGAATGGATCATGGGTAAAGAGGGCAAGAGGACGCCTGAATTAAGGGTCATTCGCGGCAGCCTTTCCTGCAAAATGTCGCTCGGGAATCTCCAGATTGTTGCGTCACCCAAGGACGCTCCTCCTTTCCGCATTAACGCTTTTGCGTTTGAAGAAGACACCTTCCTTGTGATGAGCGCTGACACCACGGTGCGGGACCCTGAGGAGTCCATGGTTCGCATCATGTCCAGGTTGATGGAAACCCGGCCTGCGGTGCCCGGAACTGTTTTGGTCAGGGGTAAAGATCCTCTTCAGTTTCTGGCCATTGTCCACGACTTCAACGAGGATCCATCGTTCAAGGAGCAGTGGGTGTTGAGCGCTCTGGAGAATATACTCAGGGCATCCGAAAACCTGCAACTTCGTTCCCTCGCTCTTCCGTTGATCGGCACCCACTACGGGTTTATAAAGACGGAGCGTTTTGCCGATCTGCTGGATCTTGCTCTTAAGAGTGTAACACTTCAACATCTGAGGCGTCTGTGGCTGATAGTGCCTAGCGGGACTGCCCGTGATATGATCCGGCTGCTCAAGGATAGATTAAAAAGAGGGGGAACGGTAGGACCATCATGAAAAGTTCCAAAGGAGCATGTCCCTCCTGCGGAGGCAAGCTCCTCCTCAAGAAAACCTGAAGGCAGGTGGTACTGCGCTGCAGTTCTTGCGGCGTTGATTATTCTATTCACCAGTTCGCCGAACTTCTGGATGAGGAGTTGGAAGAAGCTCTTGCTTTGATTCGCTGCGACAGGCTCTGATTCCAAAGAGAACTGTTCTCTCCGGTTCTCACCTAGGCCTTGCTCTTTTGGAAATCACGCACGTCACGAAGCGGCCAAATGCGTTACGCCATCATCACCAATCCAGCCTCTGGCAAGATGACCGTGGAGCAAAAACGCTCTGCCTTGGAAGGAGCTGCAGCCATTCTGGATGCCCAAGTACATGGCCTGGACATCCCTAGCGAGCAGGGCCTTATTGAACGCGCACGCCAACTTGCAGATGATTATGACGTGGTTGTTGTTGCTGGGGGCGACGGAACCTTTTCTGATGTTATCAACGCCATTGATCCTTCGGAAAAACCGGTCGCTTACCTTCCTCTTGGGAGCGGCAACGCCATGCGCTACGCCCTTGGGTACAAGGGCAATCTCCTGAGAATAGCTGACCGAATCAAACGGGGCAGAATCCGGGAATTCGACCTGATCGACTGCGATGGCAGGAGGCGAGCGGTCACAGCGGCCGTGGGCATGGAAGGCACGATTCTCCGGCTTCGCGACCGGTTACTCGCACAAGGGATCACTGGTTTTCGCGCCTATCTTCATGCGGTGCTTGCTGCGTACCTCAGATTTTACAAGCGCACCGATGCCGAGGTGACCATAGACGGACTCCCCTTTTCGGTTCCCAACCTTCTGACTCTCATGATCACCAAGCACCCCTTTTACGGCTATGGCATGAAAATAGTGCCACGAGCGCGTTTCGCCGACAGAACGCTCCACGTCTTCTGGGTGGGCAGGGGCCTGTTGCCAACCCTTTACGGCGCGCTCACTGCGTTTACTGTTGGCAACCGCACCGGTCATCACCGCAGGGGTGAAAAAGTGGAGGTTAGACTCCGAAGTCCCCTCCTTCTCCAGACAGATGGAAATCGAGCATGGGAGTCAGACTGCTTCAGTTTCCGGGTTCTGCCGAAGGCCCTGAAGATCAAATGTTAGCCTTACCTCCAAGAAATCCTCCCCCAGGAAAGGAATGGGATGATTCGGATTGCAATCCGGATTCGTCTGGATCGCTCTGCCGGAACATGCTACTTTGATTTTATGGCTATGCGTGATCAACATCGGAAAAGGGGCTCTTTTCTTTCTTGAAACCGCGTTCTCGTGCGATTTAGAATCCTCTTCTCGAGCAGGATTCGGAAATAGAAAAGGCACCCGGTCTTGGTTGTCCGACGGTCAAACGAAATGGATCTTCAAAGGAGGCTGCGATGAAAAAATCTATAGGTGCAAGAGCATTGGTTTACCCAACCCCCATTTTTGTGGGCGGGACTTACGACAAATCGGGCAAACCTAATATGATGACCGCAGCCTGGGGAGGCATCTGCTGCTCGAGTCCTCCCTGTGTCGCCGTATCCATCAGGAAGCCGCGCCACACGTATGAGAATATGAAGATCCATGAGGCATTCACGGTCAGCATTCCATCGGAGAAATATGTGAGAGAGGTTGACTACGTGGGAATGGTTTCCGGCAAAAACAGGGACAAATTCAGGGTAACCGGACTTACCCCTGTGAAAAGCGACGTGGTCAATGCCCCCTACGTGAAGGAGTTCCCATTTGTGCTGGAATGTAAACTCCGCCATACCATGGAATTGGGCATTCACACACAGTTTGTCGGCGAGATTCTGGATATGAAGGCTGAGGAGGACGTCCTGGGTGCCAATGGGATTCCGGATATCGAAAAAGTGAAGCCTTTCCTGTATGCGCCAGAGTGCAATGCCTACTATGGGATCGGGAAATATCTTGGGAAGGCCTTTTCTCTGGGAAAAGAGGTGCGTGAGAGCTATTAGCAGGTTGCTGGAAAACACATGCTGGGCAGGCTGATCAAAAACGTTCAGATGCAAGGCACCCGAAATCCCGAGGAGAGAGGCGTACATTCAAGTACGCCGCAGCGACTCGCCCTGTTAAATCGGCTTCGCCGTCTCGCAAAGCGAGAATTTGACAGGGCGCGGAATGAGGGTAACGACGCCCTTCGACTTTGCTCAGGGCCATGAGCCTGTCGAATGGCAGATGGGCGTTTTTCATCAGCCTATTAGAAGACATGGAGAATGCTGTGCCCTACATCACAATTAACAGCTTGAAGGTCTATTATGAGAGCCACGGAGAAGGAGAAACCATCCTGCTTCTCCACCATGGTTTCGGCTGCACCAAAATCTGGAAAGACATCTATCCAGCCCTCGTTCAGGCCGGGTACAGGGTAGTGATGTATGACAGGAGAGGATACGGCCTCTCTGAGAAAGGCGGGGGCTTTCTGGATTTCTACGTGAGCGAAAGGTTTCGGCCCGAGAGCGTGCAGGAACTGGCGGAGCTGAAGGCTCAACTCGGAATCGGCCCCTGTCATCTGGTAGGACAGTGCGAAGGGGGTGTCGTTGCCGTAGATTATGCTGCTCTCTATCCGGATCAGGTCAGGAGTCTCGTCACTTCCAGTACCCAGTGTTTCAGCCAGGTGCCGGTGACTGAATTGAACCAGATGAAGTTTACCAAAACCTTTGGGGAGCTTGATCCGGAACTCAGAGCGAAATTCATCGACTGGCACGGAGAGGACGCGGAGAGCTCGTTCAACCAGTTCCGGCTTTACGGAGGAGCTTATGGAAAAGATTACTTCGACCTCCGCAACAAACTCCGCTCCGTGATGTGCCCTGCCTTAGTCATTTACCCGGACAGGAGTTTTCTCTTTGATGTGGAACAGGGTGTGGCATTTTACAGCCATCTTCCTTACGGTGAACTGATGGTGCTGCCCAATTGCGGCCACAACACCTACGAGGAACGCCCCCAGGAGTACGCCCGGGCTATCCTGGACTTCATGACAAGGCAGAAATCGCCTTCCCCCAGGCACAGGGCTCGCATCTCCTGTGCCGCCTGACGTATCCTTCCTTCCACGCGAGAGTTGAGAAATGTGCCGGGCCCTTCAGTCAGTCCGGCACGGTTCTTTCGTCGTATCCTGGCATGATATCGAAGGTCATCCCTGTCCAAAAACGCTTTTAGCATTTTGCAGAGACACGGGGGTCTCTTTCAAAATAGAGAAACGAAGAAATCGCTGCCCGTTGATCAGCTTCAGGTCACGGGTGAGGCGGGCGGAGGGCTTCCCGGAAATAGCCATGCAAGGCCAAATATGGGTATGACTGATGAAAGCGCGCCGCCCGCCTTCGCTGCCCCCTTTTTGCATGCTCCTTTCACGTCTCTCTTCGTTTCCTCATTTTGAAAGAGACCCCCGTGCTTCTGCCGAGATGATCTGGGAAATAGCGGACCTGAATTCCCGGCAAACGAGGGCATAGTGAAAAAAAGAGGTACCTATGCCATCAAAAAATCCATTTCAAACCGATTTTGGACAGCAAAGATCGAACGTCTTGTTTCACCAGCTCACCATGGGTCTGATCATCCTTGAGTGAGGTCCTGATGAACTTTTTTCAGCTCTTCAATGATCATGATTTGCTGTGGACAGTGTTCCTCGCATTCCCCGCATTCCGCACAGTTCGATGCTTTTTGTTCAGGAGAGAGCAGACGGTCGTAAAGTGCGAGTGCAAGGCGGGCGTCTCTTTTGAACACAAAGGTGTCGTTATAAAGGGAAAAGATGACAGGGATATTGACTCCGCTAGGGCACGGCATGCAGTAAGCACAACCTGTGCAGTCGATCTTCAACATTTTCTTATAGGCCTTTGTCACCCGGCCGATCAAATCCAGTTCTTGTTCTGTCAGAGAATTCGGAAGACCTTTGTCCGCAAGCGAAACATTCTCCTTTAGCTGTTCCATGTTGCTCATCCCGCTCAGGGCCATGGAAACCTCGGGGTGATTCCAAACCCATCTCAGTGCCCATTCAGCAGGAGTTCGCTTCACTTTGGCTGAATCCCAGATCGCTTGGACTTGTGCAGGAATTCCTTCCGCGAGTTTGCCTCCACGCAGGGGCTCCATGATAACGACGCCTACACCCTTGGATGCAGCATACATGAGCCCTTCTTTCCCTGCCTGATAATTCTCATCGAAGTAATTATACTGGATCTGACAAAGCCCCCAGTCATAGCTGTCCACAATCTCCTTGAAGATCTTCACGTCATCATGGAAGGAGAATCCCACGTATCTTGCACGCCCATCTGCAATAATATCGTTGAGAAAATCGAGCACCCCCATGTCCTTCATTCTGTGCCAAGCCGGGCGATTCAGCCCGTGGAGCAGATAGATATCCAGATGGGTCGTATCAAGCCGCTGAATCTGCTCATGCAAAAAGCGATCAAAGTCGTTTGGACCTTGAACCAACCATGTGGGCAACTTTGTCGCCAGAAAAACCCTATCACGAGAGCCCTTGACAGCCTTTCCGAGAAGTGCCTCGCTTTTCCCGCCATGATAAGGATACGCTGTGTCAAAGTAATTGATCCCGCGGTCTATGGCATAGCGAACCATCCTGATCGCTTCTCCCTCGTCAATGGGCTTGGTTGGATCTAAGATATCGGTTGCGTTCCTGGATCCGCCTTCCATGGGAAGACGCATACAGCCGAAACCAAGGACAGATACTTCAAGACCGGTTTTCCCCAGTTTTCGATATAACATGTCACATCCTCGAGCTAAGTATTTGAGTCATGGGTTCACCATCGTTATTTCCTCTCCGGGACATGATTAAACCTTCATGTTTTCCTAAAATAATCCCTTCACAAAGTCAATAAGGAAGGGCCTTCCTTGCCAGCCGTTCAGTCACGGATATTTGGGCAGGCTTTCCAGTTGACACCCTTTTCTGGCAAGATCATATTAAATCGCGTGCAAAAGTCCGTGAAAAATATCTCCGGAAGCTCTTATAAAATGGGGGGCATTATTTTCCTCATACTGCTGAGCACCACATCCATGTCATCACCATCGGTCCGTGCTGAATCGCTGGAATCCATCAGGCTTAACCTGCCGGAGAGGATCATGGAGTGGGCTGCGGAGGGAGAAGATCGCTTCTACGATAATCAGACCATATTCGATTACATAGATGGTGCCGGAGAAGTCTACAGAGCCTACAACATGAGACAATGCCTCTCGCGGCATTACAACAGACCTCAAGGCCCCGCCATCATGCTCGACATCTTTGATATGGGGTCATCCGAGGATGCCTTCGGGGTTTTCACCCATGACCAGGAGGGCGAGCCGCTGCAAATCGGGGAGGACGCTTTTTTTCGCCCAAACTGGCTCAGCTTCTGGAAAGATCGCTTCTTTGTTTCTGTCTACACGGAAAGGGAGATATCCGGCATCGGGACGGTTATGAAGGAACTGGCGGGCCGCACGGCGTTTCTTATCAAGAACCAGGGCAAGAGGCCGCAGATTCTCTCCCTCTTACCACAGGAGGGCCTTCAACCCCATAGCATCCGATACTTTCACAGCCACCTGGTTCTCAATACCCACTACTTCATATCCACTGAGAATATTCTGAACCTCGGACCGACTACTCAGGCCGTCCTCGCTTCTTACAAGCTCGCCTTGGGATCAGCGACCATCTTGATCATTAAGTACCCCGATAAAGAGAAGGCCTCGGTCGCGCAGGCAAGTTTTCTCAGGCACTACCTGCCCGACGCAAACCCATCAGGCATGGCTCTGCTTGAAGACAAGAAGTGGTGTGCCGCCAGTTCCAGGGGAGATACGCTCGCTATTGTCCTGGAATCTGAGAGCCGCAACCTGGCACAGGATCTTTTACAGAGAGTGAACTGGTAGGGCTATCCGCTCACCCAATCCCGGGCGGTGGTGAGTTCGCTGTTCTGAAAAACACGAACGCGCGCATGCAGCAAGAAACCGAACACCTTCATTGCTGCTCGTATCCACTCGACATCGGTCACGACCGCTATTCGATCCCACGATGCAAGGTGCTTCAGACCAATTTTCGTATCTTCCCACATCGCAGCCGTTTCAAATCCGGAGAAGTCCTCGCCCAGATGGTAGAGGAATCGTACCTTCCGCTGTTTTGAGAGCAGCGCTTCGACCGCGGGATTGATCACGGTCTCGTAGTCAGCTCGCGTCACGGTACCCTTTGCTGAGAAACCCAGGACATTGCCGGGAAGATTTGGAATTCGCTCGATCATCAGTTCCCCCTTTCCTCGGTCAAACACGAGCGGCGTCAAGCCTCTCCATCCCTCACCAGCTTGACGAGAAACTCTTTCTTGTGGCACCGGTGTCAGAAATCCTCTCCCAGCCTCTTCGCTTCATCCAGATATCGTCGCCGAGTCTCATCGTTGGTCATAATGACGTTGTAGAAAATGACATGATGAGCCTCTCGGACGCCACAGAATTTTAGCACACCCTCCACTTCAGCGCGGTGGATGGTTTCCGTCATCCCTGAAGCCTCCGCGTCTTCCTCCCCGGCGCCTGCAGTGTTGATCACCAGGCCCTTCTTGTGTTTTAAGAGCCCCACCGGGTGCCCGGTTTTTTCGTCAAATTTATAAGCGAATCCCATGGAAAACACCCTGTCAACCCATCCTTTCAGGATTGCCGGAGCACCTGTCCACCAAACAGGATGAATCAACACGATCCCTTCTGCTCGCGATACTTTCTCTTGCTGGGCACGGATATCTTCGGGCGTTTTCCCTGCCGTGAGTTTGGCAAGGTCCCCTCCGTCCAAACACGGGTTGAATCGCACAGCGTACAAATCCATAACCTCGTAAGTATGGCCACCTTGAGAGAGGCCGCTTGTGAAGGCCTCCAGGATGGCATGGTTGAAGGACTGTGGGTTCGGGTGGGCATAGACAATCAGGATCTTCATGTTGACCTCCTTTTCTTCACGTCCCTTCTCTGCTTAAGAACCGGGTGATACAACTCGTTCTCTCCTTGCCGAAAGATAGGGATTTCGCCTCGTGAGTCAACA
>JAHECH010000771.1 GCA_024641835.1 Deltaproteobacteria bacterium | reverse complement strand
TGAGAGCCTCCTCTGATGTGAGCTTTGCGCGGTTCACATCGGGGAGGCTTTCGCACATTCCCGCAAATGTCAAACTTTGGGAGTCTCCCCGGCTAAGCCGGGGGTTTACCCCGATTAATTAGGGGAGAGGGCGGGGTGAGGGGGCCTCGATGACAAAAGACTCAACACATTCATATTAGTCTTTTGATTGCCCTAAGACTTTTTTCCTTCTTCTTCGCGTTGTATCAAGAGGACCTTCCTTGCCAGGTTGGCGCCACCCTCTGTGAGAAACGCTTTTTCTATGATACTGAGGATCCTCTCAGAACTCAGGGCCGTTTCTTTCTGCTGTTCCTCCAAATTTGTGATCATGTCCGCATCGTAGAGTATCTTGAAATTGAGGCTTTCTTCCGGCCGTGGATGGTGATGATGGGCGATAATGTCACAAACCTCCTCAATTAACTCTTCCTTTGCTCCAAGTTTAGACAGGATTTCCTTTGCTACTGGTGGCCCTTCCTCCTCTTGGTATTTCGCTGCCGTGCTCTGGTACTTTCGTTCAGCCTCCTTGATCCCTATATCATGGAGGTATGAGGCGGGCAGGATCACCGCAGGATTTCCCCCCTCCTGCCTGATTAACTGCTCAGCATGTCTTGCTACCTTGGTAGCATGGCCGATTCTCTTGAAATCGTTCCTGAAGTAGCGCTTCATCTCAATGGCGACCCTGTCTTTCAGGAGATCCTCTTTTTGAGAAATGAGTTCCGGAGGCAGGTTGCCGATGCATTGTTCTGCGTAAGGGCAGTATGAAGCGCAACCGAAGTCCATGCCCGGATTGAGAAATTTATGGCCGCACTTACCGCACCGCCGCGTTGTGTCGTCTTTGAAAAATTCGACCTCGCTCCCACACTTCGGGCATTTGGCCTCAAAAATGGCTCCAGGTTTCCAATAGCGGCTGTCTTGTCCAGGGCATTTCATGGTTCCTTCCTTCCCTTTCTGGTTGGAGGGGGGTACAATCCTTCGACGAAAAGTCCCGAATCGCCGGAACTACCTGCCCAGGATCGCCTTCAGATCCTGCTCCGGCGTGCTGATGGGCATGATGTTGAAAGTCTTCACCAGCACATCCAGCACGTTGGGCGTGATGAAAGCGGGCAGGCTCGGTCCCAACCTGATGTTTTTGATCCCCAGATGGAGCAGCGTCAGGAGAATCGCGCAAGCCTTCTGCTCATACCAGGACAGGATCATGGACAGGGGCAGTTCGTTGACTCCCACGCCGAACGCCTTGGAGAGCGCTACGGCGATCTGGATTGCCGAGTAGGCGTCGTTACACTGTCCTATGTCGAGAAGTCTCGGGATCCCTCCGATATCGCCAAGGTCCTTATCAAAGAATCGAAACTTGCCGCACGCCAGAGTCAGAACCACGGAATCCTTGGGAACCTGCTCCACGAACTGGGTGTAGTAGTTTCTTCCCGGTTTCGCACCATCACATCCGGCCACGAGGAAGAAGTGTTTGATGGCGCCGCTCTTCACAGCCGCAATCACCTTGTCGGCCACACTCATGACCGCGTTCCGGCCGAACCCGCACGTCACAGAACGACCGTTCACATCTTCTTTGAATCCCGGCATCTCCAGTGCCTTCTGAATGACAGGGCTGAAATCTTTGTTCTCTACGTGCTTCAACCCGGGCCAACCGACCAACCCTGTGGTAAAGATGTTGTCCTGATAGGAATTCTGGGGTTTCTGGATGCAGTTCGTGGTCATCAAAATTGCGCCGGGGAATTGGCCGAACTCCTTGAATTGATTCTGCCAGGCGGTCCCAAAATGACCGTAGAAATGAGAATACTTCTTGAGGCCGGGATAGGCGTGGGTCGGGAGCATTTCTCCGTGGGTGTAAACGGTGATACCCTTTCCTTCGCTCTGTTTCAGAATCTCCTCCATGTCCTTCAAATCATGACCGGACACCAGAATCGCCTTACCTTTCCTAACGCCCAGGGGCACCTTGGTTGGAACGGGATGCCCGTAGGTTTCCGTGTTGCCCGCATCGAGCAATTCCATGGCCCTCAGGTTCATCTCACCACATTTGAGCGCCAGCTTGACCCAGGCGTCCAGGGTAAGATTCTTTTTCAACATGGAAGCGAGGCCTTCGTGGACAAAAGCATAGACCTTGTCATCCTCCTTGCCGAGAATCTGGGCATGATCTGCATAGGCGCACACTCCCTTGATGCCGAACAAAACCGTGTGCTGGAGCGCCAGAATATCGGGGTCGATGGTGGGATCTGATTTCAGCCCGACCTTTTCCCCCTGTTTAACGAGACCGTCCAGGGTCTTCTCCGGCTTGAAAGTGGCGGGGCCTTCTGGAAAGTCCACCTTCCCACCTGCCGCTTTGACCTTTTGTTTCAAACTCTCTCTCAGTTCCACACACCGATTGATCAGGGGCGCGAATCGGTTGGGATCGAAGTTCACATTCGTCAAAGTCGAGAACGCCGCCTTGGCCGTGAAAACGTTCACATCGTGATCGTTCACGCCCACCTTGCGGCCTTCCACCGCGTAAAGGGCGAGACCCTTCAGCGCGTGAACCAGCAGGTCCTGCAATGTTGCCACATCCGGCTGC